>NZ_JAAIWM010000003.1:0-300000 GCF_011008845.1 Bacillus mesophilus
TTATCCCAGTCTTACAGGCAGGTTGCCCACGTGTTACTCACCCGTCCGCCGCTAATCTCCGAAGAGATCCGCTCGACTTGCATGTATTAGGCACGCCGCCAGCGTTCGTCCTGAGCCAGGATCAAACTCTCCAATAAAGTGTTTGATTGCTCATTACACCGGCAATCTACTGAGTTTTTTCGCGTTAGCGAAAAAACTCAGTAGATTTTAAAAATTTATTACTTGCGTTGGCCTTAAAGACCAACACGCTTGACGTTTTGTTTAGTTTTCAAAGAACTTGTCTATCGCTCAAAAGCGACTTTATTAATTTAACACATCACCTTCGAATAAGTCAACACTTTTTTAAAACTTTTTAAATGAGTTGATTTGGTTTCTGGCGACAAAAAATAATATAACATGTTATCCATAATCATTTCAAGTGTTTTTTGAAATTTATTTTCGGTAATTTAATTCTTTTATTATTACAGGCCCCTGACGGAAAAAACAAGATCTTTGGGTACTTGTTCAACTAAATTTGATTTCACTTTGGGAAATCAACATAAACTAGCTACATTAAACTGACCTAAACATGATTCGTCTATTAGGAAGAAGACATTTTATATAGAAACAACTATAATTAAAAAGTTACTATATGTAGAAATTGAGTTAGGAGGAATATTTCTTGCAGAACAAAAAAATAGTATTTCTGGTAGAGGTCGCAATTTTCTCGTCACTTGCTTATTTACTAGACTTTCTATCATTTAAGATATGGGCACAGGGTGGTTCAGTATCTTTATCAATGGTTCCAGTCTTTTTTATTGCATTTCGTTGGGGTATTAAAGGAGGATTATTATCCGGTTTATTATACGGAGCCCTTCAGTTAATTACCACCCCTTATATCTACAGTATCCCTCAAGCCTTTATGGACTATATTTTAGCGTTTACCTTATTAGGGTTAGCTGGTCTAGTATCAGGTAGAATAAAAACTTCTTTAATAGAAGGAAACAAAAGTAAGTTGAGTACATATATAATACTTGGTGCACTTATTGGAAGTTCCATAAGGTTTCTTGCACATTATATAGGAGGTATCATCTTTTTTGCAGATTATGCTCCTGAAGGAACACCTGTAGCATTATACTCCCTACTATATAACGGATCTTATATGTTACCTGCTTTTATACTAAGTTCTATTGTATTAATCCTCATGGTTAGTTCTTCAAAAAGATTATTACAAACAAATTGATATAAAAACCCATTCAAAAATTTTGAATGGGTTTTTTATTTTATATAAGGGATTAAATATTTTTTATTCTTTTGCAAGAAACAATATACATAATTCTATTATCTCTATCATACCTTTTAGTAGAGGAATTTATATTAGGGGGATCTTATATGATATTTTTTGCTGCTATGATATTTTCTATTATCATGTCAGTCTTCTTATTTTTAATAGGATACTGGGAAGCAATAAAAATAAGTAATGAAGAGGGGCAAGTAAAGGGCGGTACCATGATTTTTTGTTTGATCATGGGGTTTGTATTCGCCGTGTTTGCAAGTAGTTTTTCCACGTCAATTGCCTAGTGAATTTCACTAGGCAATTTTGTTTTCTATTATAATGACTTCTTTCTGTTTCCATAGCAGAAATAGACAAATTCCCGATATAACTACTGCTCCTCCAACTAATTGATGGATATGAATAAGCTCATTAAGTAAGTAATAGGCCAATATAGAAGCTCCAATCGGTTCAATTAGTATAGTTACTGATATAAGGGAAGTACTTACCCAGCGTAACGCGTAATTGAACATCGTATGTCCTAAAAGAGTCGGAAAAATAGCTAATAATAAGAAATACATCCACTGTTCAGAGGTATAAGAAAATAAGGGATCTCCACTAAAAAAGACATAGATCAGTAAAGTTACAGAACTAACGAGATACACGATAAATGTGTAGGTAACTAACGACAACCTACTCCTTACATCTTGACCAAATAAGAAATATACCGTTACTAACAAACACGCTATTAACGCGAGGATATCTCCCCACAATGCAAGCCCACTAATCCTAAAGTCACCCCAACTGATTATGATACTACCTATTACGGCTAATACAGCACTCATGATCGAACGGAAAGTAAACTTCTCCTTAAAAAATAAATATGTTCCTAAAAATGCGAATATGGGCTGTAAAGTTACAAGCACAACCGAACTTGCCACAGATGTAAATCTAAGTGACTCAAACCACAAAACAAAATGCAGGGCTAAGAATACACCAGCAATTGAAGAATAGATCCAATCCCGTTTTGTGATAGCTTTAAGTTCACCAACATGCTTAAATAGAAATAGCGGAGTCATTATTAATACGGAGAAAAAAATACGATAAAATGCCGTAATTGATGAAGGCGCCTCGGCAAATTTCACCAAAATCGCTGAGCATGAAACGGTTATAATTCCTAGTGCCAAAGCCAAATAAGCTTTCGTTAAATTTGTGCCCATTTGTTTTCTCCTAAGTATTCAAAATTGTAGATTTATTATATATGACAAAATCAGAAAAGAGTATAAAAAATAATAAGAGATATCTTGCAAAAATATTTTGTATAAGTTGAAGGTGGTCAGAGGATGAAAAAAACTGCAGTAATT
This sequence comes from Bacillus mesophilus, assembly GCF_011008845.1. Classification (GTDB taxonomy): domain Bacteria; phylum Bacillota; class Bacilli; order Bacillales; family SA4; genus Bacillus_BS; species Bacillus_BS mesophilus. Next base: position 2,617 of record NZ_JAAIWM010000003.1, read on the forward strand.
GTTGGAGCAAGTGGATTAGTTGGGAAAAGCCTTTTAGAGATTTTACTAAGTAGTGACTATTATGACCACGTTAAAATATTAGTAAGAAATAAATTAGAAATCACACATAACAAATTAGAACAGATTAAAGTTAATTTCGATCAGTTAGAGTTATATAAAGAGCATTTATATGCGGAGGATGTTTTCTGTTGTCTTGGAACTACAATCAAGAAGGCAAAAACGAAAGAGGCCTTTAAGCTAGTCGACTTTGAATATCCTGTTAAGCTAGCCTTACTATCAGAAGAATGTGGTGTAAGAAATTTTTTAATCATTACCGCAATGGGCTCAGATGTAAATTCTAGGTTCTTTTACAATCAGGTCAAAGGTGAAGTAGAGCAAGAGATACATAATATTAAAATCCCAGCTATTCACATTTTTAGACCTTCTCTCCTACTAGGTAACCGTGATGAATTTCGTTTAGGAGAAAAATTCGCATCCTCCCTTACACCACTATTAAATATCTTTTTAACGGGTGGACGAAAAAAATATCGTCCTATTCAAGCAAAGGATGTTGCATCTGCTATGTATCATGCAGCTAATATTGATCATTGTGGACTATTTATATATGAGTCAGATGAGATTTTTACGATGAGTCAGTAGAGAAGTAAGCAAAAAGGACACTTTGGTTAGACCAACCAAAGTGTCCTTTTATGGCTTTGAAATAAAGTAGCGTAAATACTCATACTTAGAAGTAGGTACACTAGAGATTACATCACCATTCTCATCTTTAGTGACTTCAATTTCCTGATAGGTCTCTATAACATGCCCATCAATAACTTCTTTTTTTATCAACTGCATTTCTAATGTAGGAACCAATGACAAATCCTCTTCCTCTACTTCAGCCATGGCTGGAACTAGAGTATCAAAATCAACTCGATGCCCGCTCATAGAAAAAGGGGTATCAAGAAACGCTACAATCCCTAGAATTGTCACAATCACTAACACATTTTTCATACTATCCCCCCATTCACGCTACTTTATTTTATGATTGTCCTAATGAACTATATTACTTTTTTCTTCAGAAAAATCCGGTTGGCTCCAAGTTTATGGACTAAGTTAATTGGAATTCATTATTATATGTTAATTATTTTCTCCAAAAAAAACGAAGCCTATTATCGACTTCGTTATTTCTCAAAAGCTATGCTCTTAATAGGAACAAACTGATTCATGATTCCTAATGTTATCATATCTTTATCTGTTAAAAGGTTTGTATGATAAACCGTGAAAAAGAAGAAATCCTTTTTCGTTGTCGAGGTGTCTATAATGGGTTTAGCAACATAGTCGACTCCTATATTAACTAAAATACCCTTTTCCTCTGTTAAGCGATCTGCCACCCATGAAACATATCTATCCTGACCTGGGTTTAAAAACACCATTAACAAAACCAAAACCCCAAGTATACTTCCTATAACATATCTTTTCTTCAAAATGGAAACCTCCTAAAACTTGTTAGTCTCCATCTTATCCATATACTATACGTTATAAACACAACTTCTTTGTGCTGACATTCTATTACTATGATAAGGTGAGAATAATTTGGGTTGAAATGTGGTGAATTTATAGTATAATATCGCTATATGTATTATATCTCGGGGCATTAGCTCAGCTGGGAGAGCGCTACGCTGGCAGCGTAGAGGTCAGGGGTTCGAGCCCCCTATGCTCCACTTTAAAAAACCCTTGCAGACGCAAGGGTTTTTTCCTATTTCTAAAATCTCTTCGTTTTCTCTCCTATTTGACTACGTTTACAGTTAATATGTTTCTATCATTACATAAACCGCTCATAAATAGGTACTACACACTAAAAATCGCTATAAACCTTTTCCATTTATCTTTTTCTCATAAGGCATATCTAGCTTTTCCGCCCACTTTAGGCTTTCTCTTCTATATTTGAGAGCTTGTTTTTCAAGATCATTATTGATCGAATATTTAGCTTTGTAAAAATAATATCTTGACCAAGCGATTGGGAAAATCTTCGCAAACTTTTTAAGCTCACCTAATGCTTGCTCAAACTTCTCCGTCATTTCAGGTTGATGTTGAACTCTGTTTAGATAGACCTCTACCACAGCTGCATAGCTATCATAGGCATAGTAAGCAGTAGGAGCTGATAACATAATTAGTGTTAATGCTTTTTCGGCAAATTGAAATGACAGTTCTAGCTGATTAAGTTTTAAATAGGAAACTGCTAGTTGACTATAAACTCTTATTTCTTCAATTAATCCGATGTTAATTTTAATTAAGTCTTCTGCTTCAGTTAGTAATTCTATCGCATCTTGGTATTGCTCTTGGTAAATGTAACATTCTGCTTGTCCTAGTAACCCCCATGATTGGGCCTGTGCATTCCCACTCTTCTTACCCGATTGGTAAATCTCATTTGCAAGTAAGGAGCTTTTTTCATAATCAGCAAGATGAAAAGCAAGGGCTTTTACATACAGGTAAGAACAAGCCTCCCAGTATCTTCGATCTCCGATTTTCTCATATATACCCATTGCCAAAATGCTATGTTTCAGCGAATCTTCCCATTCCCCTACTCCTATGTGGTATAAAGAGATATCCATACTAGCCCAAGCTTTTGCCCGTAAATCGTCCACTTGTTCTACAACCTTTAATGCCTGATTCCTATAAGTTCGAGCTAAGGGATAGAAGGTCAAAATTCCAGCAGTTACACACATATTCCCCGTAATCTGAGCTAACTCCAGAGACGGACCTGACTTTTCCGCAAGATTAAGTCCCCGTAAAGAGCAATATAGATTGTCCATCGGCTTATTAGTAAAGAAGTAGATTTCTGATAAACGGAAATAACATCTTGCTTGTTCCAAAATATCCTCCACTACTTTAGTAGATGTAATAAAATAGTTCGGTATTGCTCTGTGAAGAATCTGAATGGAAACTTGTTGTAACATCGAAAGCTTATATAAGATTCGGCTATCTTTCACTCCGTTCCCTAACAGAGTCAGAGCCTTTTTCAAGCTTGCCTCAGCTTTAATCATATCCCCTATCCCCATATAGGATTCTCCTAGTAAACGATGCCAAACACCTTGTTTATTTCTACTATATAAATCTACCTTCCCTTCTGCTTTCTCAATCAACTCACTAAATAGTTTTACTGCATCAGGATAAGCACCCGTTTCCATGGATTGATTACCTGCAAGCTCTAAATACTCCAATGTTTTAAGAGGCACTTCTGCTTGATCCCAGTGATAGGCTAAAACGCTATAATATGGTGATAGGTCCGATGAGAATTTTTCTTCATACCATTCTGCCAATGCAAGATGCAGTTGTTTTCTTTGTGAATGCACGAGCATATGATACGTTACTTCTTGAGTAAGAATGTGCTTAAACATATACGTAAGTTCTGGATTCACTTCTTCTAGCATCGTGAGGTTCAGTTGTTCATAGGCATATAGATAGTCTGACAGTCTGTCGGTTTCTTTTACAATGGGGTAAATCCCCTCTAGTGCTGAATAAGTAAATGACCTACCTATTACGCTTGCAGTCTTTAATCCAAGTTGCTCTGAATAGGATAGTCGATCGATTCTACTTGTAATAACCCCTTGTATGGAATTAGGGAATTGAACTTGAACTAAATCCCACTTCTCCATATTGATTTCACAAACATCCCCTGTAATAGTGATCATTCCACCATCACGCAAAGCATAAGCCAATTCTTCACTGAAAAATGGATGTCCTTCTGTTTTAGCGTAGATAAACGAACTTATTTTAGATGGCAAATTCTGAATACCTAAACATTGGGAAATAAGTTGATTAGTTTCACCAAAGGTTAGTACGTCTAATTTAATTTTGATACTATCTTCTTTACTTTCTATCACAGAATATTCAGGAGGTAGATTTGAGAATTCTGGTCTCATTGACATAACTATAAAACTAGGAGAACAATGATTTAAGTAAGATAATAAGAATGACCAAGAGGCAGAATCCACCCAATGTGCATCATCTAACATAATAACGGTAGGAGTGGTTCCAATATAATATCGTAAAACCTCGATAAATAACTGATGAGTATTGTCTGCTCGCACACGTCCTGTCATCGGTCTTGTCCATTCATTATCTGGTAAATCTAAAGAAAGCACCACATTTAACAATGGACAAAGATGTTTTACATGAGGCAATTCTCTTTCAATTTTTTGCTGAATCTCTTTTTGTCGAAGTAATGCGTCTTCTGGTAACGTATGTACATTCAGTATCTCATGAAAGATCGGTCTCCAAGCATAGTAAGGGGTCAACCTTTCTATAGAATCCCCTGATCCTGTAAGAACATTGTAGTTAAACGTTTTTGCTTCCTCTATCAATCTTTGAAGAAGTTGCGTTTTTCCAATGCCCGCTTCGCCTTGCATAAAAACAATGCTACTTTCTCCGTATTCGTAACGAGCTAATCGGTTCTTAAGCACTTCCTCTTCTATTAGTCGACCAACAAATGCTTGGTTGTAAGTTGAAGTGTTTTTACCTTTTAGACCGATTGGACTATACACCGGTATATGAGATGATAGCCCCTTTAATAGAATATGTTCTGGTTTCCCAAAGTGAAACTCATTTTGAGTTAATTGGAAAGTGGCATCATCACAGAATATGGACATCTTCCCTATGCTCATAAGTCTAGCTGCAAGATTTACAACATCCCCTATCATCGTATACTCGCGCTTAATTCTATTCCCTATTGTTCCACAGAACACCAACCCACTTGCTATTCCAATTGAATGGTTGACATCCATCTCTTTCAAATTCGTAGAAATACTAATTGCTGCTTTAATCAATCTTAGACCATCATCTTCATGTGTTAATGATGGCAGACCCATGGCTGAAATAACTGATACCCCTTTTTCATCTATACTCATTTTATGTAATGATCCGTTATAAAAATTGAGGATATCTTGAATACTTCTAATTACTTTATGAACTACATCTAACGAAGCATCACCTTTATAGTAGTCTGGAAGATGGACGAACATGACAGTAACAAATCGGTATTCCGCCGACCAATCTGTCTGATTCTCAGAGATGGTACTCAGGACAGAAGGTGGTAGATAAGGTTCGTATAAGGTTTGTTGTTCTTCTGGTATTTCTAATGTTGGAGTTGTAATTATGGAAGTCGTAAGTAAATTTAAATCTTCCAAATTATCTTCATTGATAGCAAGCAATTTGTAAGTCTGAGGTGATAGTAATACCTTTTTTAGTTCATAAGCATTTTCAAGTGTATGCAATTGAACGACAGCCTCACCTGATAACACCACTTCCCATTTTCCTTTTATGCCACCTACAAACGATACTTTATAAGAACCTGCACTAATTAGTACACGCATCGATAACTGTATGTTTTCAGTAGTTTGAGTTGACGAAATATATTCCTGCATAGCTGCACCACATATTACCGCATACTTAGTGGATAACGATAGCTGTTCATCATCCTCACTATTCCAGACCGCGATCAGTGCGTCACCAGCAAAGCTGACAACCTCTCCTCCATGCTCTGTAACCAAACTAATAATTTTATTAAAGTATCCATTCAAAACAGTAGAAAGTTCTTCTAATCCAATTGAACCTTTTTTCATTAACTGTTCCGTTAAACTTGTAAACTTCGACAAATCTGCAAATAAAATGGCCCCCTTATAGAAATCCTCTTTAGGACCTTCTATAATTCTGTCATTTTGAACCTTCCTTATAATGTAATTAGATAAATAACTTGTTAGTGATTCTGACGTATGACTTAACATCGTGCTCCCCATTCATCAATATAATGCCGTATCTAGCATCATTATAATTCTCAAGGGACGTTATGAATAGAGAAATTCGTATACTGTTCGAAGGTTTACAAGCTTTTTATCTCATCTTGTTTAATCTTGTGATTACACAGCATCTCTAGCAGGGTGAAGTGATGGAAAAGGTTCAGTCCTAACTATCCAATATGTACTCAATCCAACACATTTTCTTCTATTGAAATAACACCAATACTATTCACTCATTTTGACTGTGAAAATCTGTAAACACAATACTGATAACATCCTCTATCCTATTAGGCTTCCTCAATCAAAGTTTTATATAGATCGATGATATATTCCTAGTTTTATTACCCTAATACCACTTTTACTGTGATATATTCTCCAATTTTATAAATTGCCCAAGCATTCATTCCGTTGTCTCATACCTTAAGTACTATAGTGGATTTTATTAAAAGAGACTAAGTACTAATATTGAAAATTGTTTAAAGCCTAATCAGGTGGGAGCAAACCAATATTCAATTAATCTACTTTCCTTCTTTATTCAACTATATAGGTAATAAAACTATTAGAACGAGGTGTGGAAACAATGAAGAAGAAGACAACTCAACTTAGGGATATACTAAGTTCTCCAAAACTCGATTTTTTGATGGAAGCCCATAACGGACTATCAGCCAAGATTGTCGAAGAAACCGGTTTTAAGGGAATCTGGGCAAGCGGCCTTTCTCTTTCTGCTTCCATGGGGCTCAGAGATAATAACGAAGCATCTTGGACCGATGTATTAAATGTACTTGAAAATATGAGCGACGCGACAGAGATTCCGATCCTTTTAGATGGTGACACAGGATATGGAAATTTTAATAATGCCAGAAGGCTTGTTAAGAAACTTGAACAATTAAACATAGCAGGTGTTTGTATTGAGGATAAGCTTTTTCCGAAAACAAACTCGTTTATAAATGGCGACGCACAGCCTCTTGCTTCAATTGAGGAGTTTTCAGGGAAAATAAAAGCAATGAAAGATACTCAACTCGATGAAGATTTTATGGTTGTTGCTAGAGTAGAAGCATTTATTGCCGGATGGGGTCTCAAGGAAGCATTAAAGCGGGCAGAGGCCTATCGGAAGGCAGGAGCAGATGCTATTTTAATGCATAGTAAAAAATCTTCTATTAAAGAAATTGAAATGTTTATGAAGGAATGGGGAGGCAGGCACCCTGTTGTGATTGTTCCTACGAAATATTATAAAACTCCAAGCGATGAGTTTAGAAAATTGGGAGTAAATGCAGTTATATGGGCAAATCACAATTTACGAGCTGCAATCAACGCTATGCAACAAATATCAAAACAAATATTTAAAGATGAAAGCCTTATTCATGTAGAAAATCAAATTGTTGGTGTTGACGAGATTTTCCGGCTTCAAAATGTTGATGAGCTTCAAAAAGCAGAAAAGAAATATTTACCTGAAACAATACAGATAGACCCTACCGGGGAGCAAGGTGATTAAATGCTAGATACACAAACATTCGGAAATGACCTTAAAGCGCTTGGTTTTGACTTTTATACTGGTGTACCATGTTCCTTTTTAAAAGATCTCATCAACTATTCAATTAATGAATGTGATTATATAGCTGCAGTCAATGAAGGTGATGCAGTCGCAATAGCCTCTGGAGCTTTTTTAGGGGGAAGAAAACCCGTAGTTTTAATGCAAAACTCAGGATTAACAAATGCCGTTTCTCCATTAACTTCCTTAACCTATCCTTTTAAAATCCCAGTCCTTGGATTCGTTAGCCTACGGGGTGAACCAGGTTTAAGTGATGAACCCCAGCATGAACTTATGGGTGAAATTACAGGTGAAATGTTGGACTTGATGCAAATAAAATGGGACATTTTATCTCCAATAGAACATGTAGCCAGAACACAAGTGAAAAAAGCAGCTGAGTTCATTGATAAACAAGAACCCTATTTCTTTGTCGTAAAAAAAGGGACATTCAAAAAAGAAAAATTAATGAAAGACTTCACCGTGAACAATAAAAATAAAAACAAACAAGGAAAGATTGCTGAGGACCAAATGCCAACCCGCTATGAAACTCTTAGTGCGATCAACCAATTAAAAGATGACAAAACTATTCAGTTAGCAACAACCGGTAAAACTGGTCGAGAACTATACGAAATTGAAGATGCCGTCAACAATTTATATATGGTTGGTTCCATGGGATGTGTTAGTTCCCTTGGACTTGGATTAGCTTATACTCGTCAGGACAAAGAAGTGGTGGTCATTGATGGAGATGGATCCTTGCTAATGAGGATGGGAAGCTTAGCGACAAATGGATTCTACCAGCCTAAAAATATGCTTCACATAATACTGGATAATCAGTCACATGATTCAACTGGTGGGCAGAATACTGTTTCCAACAATGTTAACTTTGTTGAAATTGCTTCCGCGAATGGCTATGAAAACTCTTTCTATGTACACAGTTTAGAAGAGCTTCAAATGAGAATAGTAGATTGGAAGAAAGAAAAAGGACTTACTTTTTTATATATAAAGATAACTCCAGGGTCCAAAGAAAATCTTGGACGCCCCAAAGTCACCCCGGCAGAAGTGAAGGCTCGTCTCAAACGATTTATCAATTAAATAGATGAGGAGGTGCGAAATGACTAAATTAAAGCGGAACATATTATTAAATCCAGGTCCAGCTACAACAACTGACACTGTTAAATTTGCACAAGTAGTTCCTGACATTTGCCCCCGTGAAAGGGAGTTCTGCAACGTTATAAATGAAGTTTCATTAGAACTCACGAGCCTCGTCGCTAATACCGAGGAATATTCAACTGTATTGTTCGGGGGATCTGGAACTGCTGCAGTAGAGTCTATCCTAAGTTCAGTTGCGAATGATGGAGTAATAATCATTATTAACAATGGCCTATACGGAGTTAGGATGTGTGAAATTGCAGAAGCGTATAGTCTTGATTGGGTTGAATTTCAGAGTCCGTATGATTGTGCAATTAACATAAAAGAATTGCGAGAATTTATATTGAATTTCCCCCGAAAAGTATCCTATTTAGCTGTTGTTCATAATGAAACAACGACAGGATTATTGAATGATATTGAGAAGATCGGCAAGATTTGTAGAGAGCAAAATATTGAAATGATTGTGGACGCAATGAGTTCTTATGCTGCTATTCCTATACAGATGAAAAAAATGAACATTAGTTTTCTTGCTGCAAGCTCAAATAAAAATCTCCAAGGAATGGCAGGGGTCTCTTTTGTAATTGCTAAGACCATTGAATTACAAAAGCAAAAAGAAGTAAAGCCTTCCAACTACTATTTAAACCTATATTCACAGTTTCAAACCTTTACAGAAACAGGCCAGATGCGTTTTACTCCACCCGTGCAGACAATCTATGCACTAAAACAAGCCATCCTAGAATTAAAAGAAGAAGGGATAGATGAAAGGTATAAACGATATAGCGAGTTATGGGAAATTTTAGTGGCAGGCCTTTCAAGATTAGGCTTAACACATCTTATCTCAAAAAAGAATCATTCAAAAATTATCACCGCTATATTAGAACCTGATTGTACTGCATATAACTTCAACCACATGCATGATTATTTTTACAATTATGGGATTACCATCTATCCTGGGAAGCTTAACAATTTAAACTCCTTTAGAATAGCAAACATTGGTGATCTTACTATAGAAGATATGGAAGTATTTTTAAGATTATTAGAAAGCTACCTACAAGAAATTGGTTACTTCTATAAGAAAGGTGTGAGCGATCATGGTGAAATGGAATAAGTGGAAAAAGTATATAACCTTAAGAAAAAATAAAAGAGTTGTGCCACATCTCCCCAAAACGATAAGGTTTTCTTCAAAACAAAAACTATGGAATTTCGTTAAAGAACACCAAACAGTGATTATAAAACCACGAGCAGGAAGCCGAGGGAGAAAGATATATAAAATTACGTCAAGAGAATCAGATAATGTTGAAATCCATTATTTAAGTAGGAAGAATCACTTTACAGATATGGATAGTGCCCACGCTCACTTAAAAGAAGAAATAAAAAAAACTAGCTCCTATATAGTACAGGAGTATATCCCTTTGGCTACTGTCCAAGGTAGGCCATTTGATATTCGGGTAATTGTCCAAAAACAAAAGCACACGAATAAGTGGATTGTTACAGGTAAAGTTGCAAAATTAGCAGGGGAAGATTTCTTTGTAACTAACAATAGATTAAGTAAGGGGAAAGTTTTGCCTGTTACCAAAGCTATTAAAGCCTCTAATATATACGAATCAAAAAGAAATAGTAAAGTATTAGTATCAGAATTAGAGCGAATATCCTTGCTAGCTGCAAAAACATTAGAAGGATTTTATAGTAGCAATAACATATTTGGTTTGGATATGGCCATAGATCGTGACGGGCATATTTGGATTATTGAGGCAAACTTAAAACCTTTACTCTCCCACTTTTCTAAACTGAAAAATAAAAAAATGTACCGTAAAATAAAGAAACTAAAGAGATACCATAGTAGAAAAAAGAAGGAGAGGGATATTTAGTTAAACGTACGTTAAAATAGTTCTAATTCCTAACTTTACCTTATATCCGGTAAAGTGATACTCTAACGCTTCATAGGATAAACCGGTAAGAGAATCTTCCAATAAGTATATGCTAGCCTTTATTCCTTGAGCTATTTATCTAGCCCCTTATGGTCCATCATTCTTCCTAACAAGTTTATAACCGTTATTAAATGTCAATTACTAAGCGTCCTTTATGTAGGTGATTACACCTAGTAAGGACGTTTTTAAAACTCCTTCAATAAAAGGTAATCATAAGCATAAATCGGTCATATAAGCCTCTTTCCCAAAGCTTCTACGCCAGGAAGTCAACCTATCTTAATAAATAGTAAGAAAGAATCCTAGGGTCGTCGACAGTAAATGTGTGACTACTCTCAAACATCCTATTTAAACTTGTAGGAAGACTCCATCTGCCAAAACTTATCGTTTTCATCCTCCCCTTACTAAACTATAATTTATTTATAAATAAGCAGCCGTTTACAATTCTAAGAGAATAAGATATAGGTTTTTTAAAGAGAGGAGTACCAAGTATGAACTCATTCACTAGCCAAAAAACCGGAATATTCCCTTCTGTTTGCTCGTTAGATTGCCCTGATCAGTGTGGCTTACTTGTACATAAGCAGGATGGAAAAATTGTGAAAATAGAGGGTGATCCTAACCATCCTGTCACCAAGGGGAATATCTGCAATAAAGTACGCCATATGACCCACCGCATCTATGATCCAAATCGCTTACAATTTCCTTTAAAGCGTGTAGGAAAGAAGGGTGAAGGAAAGTTTGAAGAAATTAGTTGGGAAGAAGCCATTGAGACAATTTCTTGCAAGTGGAAGAAACTAATTGAAACTAATGGTCCCGAAAGTATTCTCCCATACAGTTTCTATGGGAATATGGGGCGTCTAAGTGCTGAAGGAATGGATCGTCGATTTTTTCATCGTCTCGGAGCTTCTCTTTTAGATCGATCTATTTGCTCTGCAGCTGGTTCTGTCGGATATAAGTATACGATGGGGGGAAGCTTTGGTATTGACCCAGAAGATACGATTAGTTCAAAACTAATTATTTTTTGGGGTATAAATGCGGTAAGTACTAATATGCATCAAGTTGCCTTGGCTCAAAAGGCTCGCAAAAATGGGGCAAAGATCATTGTGATTGATGTTCATAAAAACCAAACAGGGCAATTTGCAGATTGGTTTATTCCTATACTTCCTGGCACGGATACTGCCCTTGCACTTGGAATGATGCATATATTATTTGCTGAGAATTTGGTTGATGATCATTTTCTAGAGCAATATACATTGGGGCACGAAGAATTACGAGAGCATGTCAAAATATATAATCCCGCTTCTGTATCAAAAATTACAGGAGTACCTGTTGATGATCTTTATAAATTAGCACGGATCTATGGAAATACGAGTCCTTCTTTTATTCGAATTGGCAATGGACCACAGCATCATGATCAGGGCGGAATGTGTATTCGTACTATTGCTTGTCTACCAGCTCTTACAGGCCAATGGCTTTTAAAAGGCGGAGGAGCAATAAAAGGCAATGGAGGATACTTAGCACATAATGCAGATAGTTTACAACGCTTTGATTTATTGCAAAATAAAAATACAAGAGTAATTAATATGAATCAATTAGGAAGAGCTCTTTTAGACAGTAATCCACCGATCCAATCGCTGTATGTATATGGCACCAATCCGGCAGTGGTGGCGCCAGAAGGAAATAAAGTGAGATTAGGACTAGAACGTGAAGATCTATTTGTTGTTGTGCATGAATTATTTTTAACAGAGACTGCAAAATACGCTGATATTGTTCTTCCTGCTACATCAGCTTTTGAAAACACCGACTTCTATACATCCTATTGGCATCACTATATTCAAATTCAAGAGCCTGTCATAGAAAGATATGGTGAATCCAAATCAAATGTAGAGGTTTTTCAATTGCTTTCTAAAGCAATTGGCTTCGAGGATTCCTGTCTATATGAGACAGAAGCAGAATTGATTAGTCAGGCTCTAGACTATACGAGCAATTCATATATAGAGGGCATTACGTACGAGCGTTTAGTAGAACAGAAATACATGAAGGCAAACATAAAACCTTTGTTACCAGGTAAACTTATGACACCGAGTGGTAACATCGAGCTTTACTCTAAGCAAATGGAAGAGCATGGGTATCCACCTCTACCAACTTATGAGCCTATTGTTCATGATGGGGATTATCCGTTTTTATTTATACCTGGTCCAAATCACAATTATATAAACTCTACTTTTTCAAATAACGAAAAGCACATTTCACTTGAAAAAGAACCTCGTTTGTTTATAAATGTATATGATGCTTCAACTCTTAGCATTAGCGATGGAGACTATGTGAAGATTTGGAATTCCAGGGGGAACTGCGTACTGAAGGCTTCCGTGGGAGAAAATGTACTACCAGGTGTCGTGGTTACACAAGGACTTTGGGCGGACTTACCTAACACCAAGCAGTTAGTAAATTCACTAACTCCTGACAGAGTGGCAGATATGGGAAATGGAGCGACTTTTTTCTCCTGCCGTGTTGATGTCGCCAAAGTGGAGAAATCGTAATTAATAGAATTCAATTGGAATCTTGTGCCTGAGCCTAAAAACAATCTTTAACTCGATTGTGAACGTTCATAATAGAGACTACGTAATTTCTAAAATAACAAAGAGGGTTAGCATCAGCTTAACCCTCTTTTTAATTGCAAAATGTCTATGCTTTAGGTATTACTCTTCGCAAGTTTGTTAAGATTCTCAATCATTTCTTCTAGTTCTGTGAAGCTCTCGCTAATAGATTCAATTCTCTCTGTTTGTAGGTCAAGCGATGCTGTCATTTGTTCAATAGAAGCAGTTGATTCTTCTGTTATATTAGAAATCGTACTAATTTCTTTACCAATTCCACTAGCATTTTCATCAAGCTTATTTAACATTCCTTGTATCTCCGATGCTTTAGTCAACACATCGTTCATATTCTTTGTAACAATATTAAATAACTGAATCGATTCATCGGCAGCCTTCTGACCATGTTCGATAGCCGTATTTCCTTTGGTGAGCTGATCTGATACGGCATGGGTTTGTGTTTGTATATCTGACAGAATCATGGCTATTTCTTTAGCAGAACCACCAGCACTCCCCGCTAATTTTTGGATTTCAGCGGCAACAACGGCGAAGCTTTTTCCATGTTCCCCAGCTCTTGCAGCTTCAATTGAAGCATTTAAAGAGAGTAAGTTCGTTTGGGTAGCAATATCTTCAATTGCCTTTAAAATGTGACTAATACTATTCGTTTTTTCTTCGAGAGTAGTCATTAACTGAACTGTTTTCCCCTGCATCTCTTCAACATGATGTAATTCCTGTTGCATAGAGAGAATCAATTCATTTCCTTGATTGGTCACCTTAGAAGTAGATATCGAAAGATCCTTCAGCTCATTGGAATGTTCCGAAATTCCTGTGATAAATGTATTGGTACCTAATACTTTTTCATTTATATCAGCAATTCCAGATGCTTGCATTTCAGCACCGTTTGATACCTCTGTGTATCCTGTAATAATCTCATTTGAAATATTTTTTGTCTCTAACACCCGTTGGTTCAAGGTTTTCCCAAATCTCTCAATCGATTCAACAGAGCTCGTAATTTCTAGAAGAAGGTCTGTTACCTTACTCTCATTACTCTTTACGTCAGCTACCATTTTCTGGCCCATTAACGTAATACAATAGGAAACCACTCCTATCATAATCGTAATAGTAACAATGACAATAGTATCAATAATCTCTAAAGCCTGATAGTAAGGATTAAAAATGATATAAATCATGTTAATAATTAATGCATATACTGTGGCTAATACAATGACCTTACCTTCAAGATAGATAAGAGATAATAACACATAAAGAGACATAGCTGCCCATGTTTCTTCAGAAGGTATATACCAGACAAAAATTAAGCAGATTAAAAAGGATATTCCGGAAATATAATATTTACCGCGTTCTGTTTCATGTGTTTTTCTATAAATTGCATAACTACTCCCTAGTAGTACCGGAGTAATAGCTAAAATTGTAAGAAACTCCTTCCAAGCCATTAAACCCAAAAGGGTAATCACTAATAGGATTGGTATACAAGATAAAAGCAAACCGGATAAAGCAAAGGTCAGTATTCTAGAACTTGTCCTTTCATATACAGAAGCCAAATCTCTTCCCCCTCAAATATATCTGTTCTACTCTTTATATCGACAAATTTCGTCATAATTGAATACAAAAAAATAATAGAGGCACTTGCCTCTATTATTTTTTTTAGATTATCCTATATGAGAGATTGGTAAAGTTACTTCGACTTTTGTTCCTACGTTTTTCTCACTATGAAACTGTAGCTTCCCCTTATGCTGTTCAACAATTTTCATACTAACAGTCAGTCCTAAGCCGGTCCCCTTCTCTTTGGAAGAATAAAAGGGTTCTCCAATTCGAGATAGAAATTCCTCGCTAAGTCCTATCCCGCGATCCTCTACCAAAACTTTAGTTAAGTCTACTCCACTTCTAAGTATGGAAACTACAACCTCACTATTACTATTAGAAGCTTCAATTGCATTTTTTATAAGATTGATAAATAGTTGCTTAAGTTGATTTTCACTACAATCAATGACGATATCATCAGGTGCCTCAAACTTGATCTTTACATTGTTCATATTTGCCTGTGTTTCAACTAAAGAAATAACATCCGTCATTATTAGATTAATGCTATGCTTAGAAATACTAATCTTCTGAGGCTTAGCAAGTATCAGTAGTTCCCCTACTATATGATTAATACGATCTAGCTCACTTAACATAATCTCATAATACGGCTTATGTTTTTGATTTTCTTCATCTTCTAAGAACAACTGCACAAACCCCTTTAGAGAGGTGAGTGGATTCCTAATTTCATGCCCAACACTAGCAGCAAGCTCGCCTACTACCGAAAGTTTCTCAGCCCTTCTTAATATTTCCTCATTTAATTTTTGATCTGTAACATCACGACCGATGGCAACTAAACCCTTTCTTGCTCCGTTTTCATAAAATAATGGAATCTTGATAGAATCAAAGATTTTTTCAGAACCATCTGGCATTGGAATAATTTCTTCACACCTAGTCGTTGTTCCATTTAACCATGCTTCCTCATCAGAGGTTTCACAATAGATCAGCGCTTCCCTATAAAAGGAAGCATACTCGGCAATCTCGGAGTCTTTCTTTCCCTTATAGTCCACACCTTCTAACTGAAATAGCTTTAGCCCAAAATCGTTTGCTTCAATCCATCTCCCTTGGCCATCCTTGAAGTTTACACAGTCGACCATCGCATTAATCAGAGTAGATAGATGCTGTTTAGCCTCCTTGATTTCCCTCAACTCTTCTTTTTCAGTCATTGCATAAAGCAAAAAAATCCCTACAAATAATATATAGACTATTTCCTTGGCTCTTTCCACGTACCAAACGAATGAATCGGATAAGTCACCTAAACTAATTACAAGATCTATTCCAAAAAACCATAAAACGCTAACTATAAAAAACAAGATAAGTTTATAGGATTTACTCATTATATGCCCCTCTTAGTTCATCAATAACAATCCTATTAATTGTAAAGCATTTACAGGTAAAATAGTAGAAATTTCTATAAAGAAAAACCGTTGATTTCTCAACGGTTAATCGTAACATTTGTCAATATATGTTGACCTGCATCATTTTTATAATATTCAATCGTGATTGGTTCACCTTTTTCGATAGACGCCCAATCGATGCCCTTTATTTCTCCAACTTGTAAAGCTATTGTCTCAAATTCAGTGTTCACTTCTATTGAATTTATATCTATTTGGCCCACATATGCAGCCTTCTCTGTTATAACCTCAACCTTTTCACTTTCCTTGTTTTCTGCAGTTGGTACCACGATACTTGCTAATTCATATTGACCTTCTTCATTCATAAAATATTCAATCGTTACTAGTGCATTCTTTTCAAGGCTGCTCCAATCAACGTTGACCACTTCTCCAACCTGAAGTGTTAATGTTTCTGTTTCTGTATGAACCTCTATTGAATTCGAGTCTACCTGACCAACAAAAGAAGCTTCCTCCTTGATGACGATTGATTTTGATTCTTCTTTTGAGCTATTTTCTCCTGAACCACTTACCCCTTCTGTAACAACTCCTGTTTCAGTAGACTCTTCCGCTGTAGTTGTTCCACAAGCTGTAAGTGCTAGAGTTAATCCAACGATTGGAATAAATTTAAGTATTTTCATATTGTTCACCTCATATTTTTTTTGATTTCAAACTATGAGACGGAAGTACTTCCAAAAGGTTACAATTCTATTTAAAAAAGTTTACGCCTGTGAAGTAAGTGGATGCTTAAACACTTTAGGTAACAGTAGTTTTGAGTTTATTTTCACAAATAACTGTTCACTTCCACGGTATAATTCCTTTTTGATTTCAAGCCTATTATAATCTGGGGTGTAATGAAACAAAATTGTTTCTGTTTCCAGATTGGCAATTGATGCTAACAGTTTCTTGAGAATAACTTCCTTTTTACTAACAAGATCATAGATATGTAGATCGTTTTTTTCCTGTTTACATACGATGATTACATCCTCCTCAGGAAGATAGTAAACATGCTGCGGGAAAACGTATAAACAATAAAACATAAGCAATTCTTCGGAATCTATAGTAGAAAATGCTTGAGAGACCGGGATTCGGTTCTTTGCAAATTCGTAGATAAATTCTAAATCGTTCTCATTATTAACATTTAAATGCTGAACCGTCCCAACATCGATATGTTCAAGCTGATATTCCATTTTATATAGATATTCAGCAACTGCTTGAAAACCAAACTTTGGATAGAAATTCAGCACTGTTTGATTAGCAAACAAATACATAATATCATATTGATTACGGTATGTTTCCAACACATTATTCATTAGCAACCTAGATAACCCCTGGTTTCGGTACAGAGGGTCGGTCATAACTGTTCCGATTTGTAATGCTCTCCACTTAGTTCCCTCAACGATGAGACTAAGTTTATTAACTGACACATTGGCCACAACCTGATCGTCGACCACACAGCAAAAAGGGTCATATTTTTCAGTCCAAAACTCCTTTTGATACCACTCCTCAAAGCTAATCCCAAAAGTTGAAGAAGCTAATAGATTAAAGCTAGCTCTTAGTTGATCATTATCTCTTATTTTCCTGATAATATTGATATCCTTCAAAGCAAGTCACCCTCTCTCCTTTTATAACTATAACTTTTTTTATATAAACCGTCATTTAAACTGGTAACTTTTCCCTAAAGCCTTCGTCTAATTAGTGGAATTCAGCATTATAAAAGGAGTGATTACAATGAAATTTGAAAAAACAGCAATCAAGTTAGGAACAATAACCTTACTAGTAACCGGCATTTTATTTGGAAGTACAGTAGGTGGTCTTCAGGAAGAAGTGTATGCTAAGTCAGCGGTAGTTAAAAAAAGTACTAGTGTAAAGGCTAAAGGAACTTTCATAGGCTTAGCTGATAATCAGTCCTTTGAGGTGAAGTTTGATCAAGACACAAAAATCATCCGGTTATTAGAAAAAAATAAGCACCTGATAAAGGGATTAAAAAAGGGCGATCTTATCACCATCAGTTACTGGGTTAATGTGAAAGGACAAAACATCCTTGGAAGCACTGTAAAAAAAGAAACCATTAAAAAAGGTACTAAAAGTACAAGTGTAAGAGCTTCTGGAACATACATGGGAATGGCTGATCAACAATCCTTTGAAGTTAAAATCGGTAAGAATTATAAAATGATAAGAATAACTGGTGATAATAAACACAAAATCAAAGGATTGAAAAAGGGAGATTCCATTACATTCACTTATTGGGTAAATGTAAAAGGCCAAAATATCTTAGGTACAACCTTAAAGAAGAAGTGACATAAAAAAGAGAGGGCTCCCCCCTCTCTCTTAAATACTATTAAGTTCTATATTTTGCTGTGTTTCTTTTTTAAAGCAACTAATGTAATCATTTCAAAGGCAACTCAACATTCTCTGTTGTTTTAATGTTGTCTAATCACATATACTTTCTGACATAAGTAAAAGGTGGAGACGAGAAAAATCCCTTGGGTGATTAATTGTCTTAATCCTCAAGTTGGTTAATTCCTATTAAAGATGACTAGTTTCAGTTCAGTCATTTCTTCAATGGCGTATTTTATTCCCTCTCGTCCTGTTCCACTTTCCTTTACACCACCGTATGGCATATGATCCACTCTAAAGGTTGGAATATCATTAATTAGCACTCCGCCAACTTGGAGCTGATCGGCTGCATCCAACGCTGTATGGATATTTTCTGTATACACTCCAGCCTGTAGCCCAAATTGAGAGTCATTTACATAACTAATTGCCTCTTGAACTGATGAAATTTTATTAATCAATACGACTGGAGCAAATGCTTCCTGACAAGATACTTTTGATTCAGCAGGAACATTTAGTAAAACTGTAGGTTGAAGAATATTGCCTGTGGTTTCTCCCCCTATAGCAATCTCAGCACCTTGTTGAACAGCCTCCTGAATCCAGTTAAGTACTCTCTCTTTATCTCCTGGTGAGATTAACGCCGATACATCTGTCGCTTCGTCTAATGGATCACCAAGGTTAAGTTTTCTCGTTGCCTCAACAAACTTTTCTATAAATTCTTCATATAGATTCTCGTGTACGTAGATTCGTTGAAGAGAAATACACACCTGACCTTGGTAAGCAAACGCACCTGTTACAGAGCGAGAAATGACCTTATCCAATGGAACACCTTGATCGACGATAACTGCTGAATTGGAACCAAGTTCTAACGTCACTTTTTTAAGTCCCGCTTTATTCCTTAGTCCTATTCCTACAGCTGGACTTCCCGTAAAGGTGACCATCTTCACTAAATCATGCGTTACCAATGCATCGCCTACTACACTCCCTTTACCAGTCACAACATTCAAAGCACCCTTGGGTAATCCCGCGTCCTCAGCTATTTTTGCTAAGAAAAAGGAAGAGAGTGGAGTTTGTGAAGCTGGTTTTAGTACAACTGGATTTCCTGCTGCAATTGCTGGCCCAACTTTATGAGCCACTAGATTCATAGGGAAATTGAACGGCGTAATTGCAGCCACAACACCTAAAGGTTCTCGAACAGTATAAGCAATACGATTTTCACCACCAGGTGCTGCATCTAGTGGGATCGTCTCTCCATGAATTCGCTTTGCTTCCTCAGCAGCAAATTTATAGGTTTGGATGGTTCTAGATACCTCTCCCTTTGCAGTTGCAATTGGCTTCCCGGCTTCAAGCGCAATAATTTCAGCCGCCTCTTGGAAACGCTCTTCAAAAAGCTTTACCATTTTCTCTAAGATCGACGCTCTTGCGTGAGCTGGCATTTTTCTTAATGTTTCCCTTGTGCTCTCTGCTGCCTGTACAGCCCTATTGACATCATCAATAGTTGCTAATGGAATTTGAGCAAGTATTTTCCCACTATAAGGTGATACGAGTGAACTGTAATCCTTAGCTTCAATCCATTCTCCATTTACAAATAGTTTTTCCTTTTGAATAGGCTGAGTTGTCATTGGTTACTTCATCCTCTCCTAATTAATCGATAAAGACCTCTTCAGTTACTGAAAAAAGCCCCTTCTAGTTGTGAATCAGTGATGACAAGTGGACTTAACACACGAGTAACATTTCTAAAGATAAGATAGAATATTTCAGTGAGGTTCTATCTCATTTAATTTCTTAGCTAATAAACGTATTTAATACTATACCTAGCTACACAGATATTTTTTAAATATTTTAAATGTTTTTCACAATTTAATAAGTTAAGTATATCAAATTTTCATATCTAAAGCTGGGTATTTGATTTTTTGCAACCCGAAACAGCTCACCATTCTTGGACTACGGCATTCGGTCCAGAAAAACTTGACTAGCGCCAAGTCCTCGGACGAAGACGAGTCCTTAGTTTGTCTCATGTGTTAAAGAGAATAAATAGTTCTTGTTCAAAACCTATTTTAAAATTCCCTATAAACAAAAAAATACCCAGCAAATGCTAGGTACCTTCTCTTCCTTTTATTCTTCGATTAGTTCTCCAACCGGTATATCCATTTCCTCTTCTGGTGCTGAACGTGTATAGACTCTTGCTGTATTTGCATGTTCGTCAACACTTTGAATCCATACTGGCACACCATGGTATTTAACCGTAATCTCAGCTGGTGAAGATACAATTTGTTTAACTCTGTTCATTTCCATTGAGCTCACTCCTCATATTTTTAATAGTAGGAACTATCCAAGAGGCAATATGTAAGGAAGGATAGTAACCACCCAATTTACCAAACCAGGCTTATTATGTTTCCTATTCATATATTTCATACCACAGAATAGACAAAAATTAATCGTAGTTATGAGTGTAGCAACATATGGAAATAATAGATTTTGAGGTGAATCATATGAAAGTAAACGAACAAGAGAAAACTTCGCTAAGTGATTCGATAGATAAGCTTAATGAAGGCCTAGATACAATTATCCAATTATATAACGAGGCAGAAGAAGATAAATCACTGATTGACTTTGATGATGATACGATACATATTATTCAGAGTGCCAAGAAGGCTTACGGGGAAAAGGAAATAGACGAGCGAATTAATAAGATTATCAAAGAAATACTTTCCTTACTGCCTTTAGATCAACCCAAGCCAAGCAAGTCAAAGACTAAAGTAGAGGAATGAGTATGATGAGATTTCACTCTATCTTAATATCCTACTTACGACTACCTATTGTTGTAAGGCTGGTTATTATTGCACTCCTATCCATTTTCCTTTTTGGATTTCTTATTCACTTAATTGAACCAACTAATTTCACGACGCTATTTGATGGTATTTGGTGGGCCATTGTTACAATCTCTACGGTAGGTTACGGAGACTTTTCACCTAATTCTCAATTAGGTAAAGTAGTGGGCATTATGCTTATTTTAGTAGGAACAGGGTTTATGACCTTATACTTTGCCTCATTATCAGCCGCTACTGTAACTAAACAGAACTCTTTTTTAGAAGGTGCCTCTTCATATAAAGGAAAGAAGCATGTCATTCTTGTTGGCTGGAATGAGCGAGCACGCGAAACACTTACTCAGCTTTATGGAATAAATGAGAAACTCTCAATAGTATTAGTAGATGAAACATTACCCAAAAATCCGGTATCCCTTACAAATGTGACATTTATTAAGGGAAATCCAACCCATGATGCAACTCTCCAACGTGCGAATATTGAAGAAGCAGAAATGATTATTATTTCTGCAGATCAAAGTAAAAATGAAGTACAGTCAGACATGGCCACCATTTTAACTTTAGTAACAGCCAAAGGAGTTAATCCATCGATTTATAGCATTGTTGAAATCTTAACTAGTAAGCAAATAATCAATGCAAAAAGGGCTGGCGCAGAAGAAGTAATTCAAACGAATAAACTAGCTAGTTATGTGATGACAAACAGTATCATTTCCCATGGTATTTCAGAGACTCTTCTCTTTATGTTAGATCATCTAGCTGGAAATAAAATAGAATACATAGAGGCTACAGAAGAGGATGCAGGTCAAACCTATCAAGTAATGATTAATAAGTTATTAGTCAGCAACAACACTTTGTTAATAGGTATAAAAAGAGGGGAGGATTCTTATATCAATCCATCTCCCACTTTTTTGATTAGGAACTCTGATGAGTTATTAGTCATGAGACATTGAAAAGAAGGCGCAGGACCCGTTTAGCCCTGACAAGCAAATGTTCCTTGAAGAGAAAAAGGGTGATGTTTTCTTTTTACTCTTCAAAGGTTATTTGACTCGAGGGGCTGGGCGCTGAAGCTGGATTATACTAAACCTACTTAACAAAAAATCACCCAAACTTATAATTCCTTATATTTCAAGCAATACTTCTTCAAGTTCTTTCACAAGTGATTTTCCTAAATCAACATACTTATCTGGGAAGGTTGCATCAGGATCCTGTGGCTCAGAGAACTGATTAAACGAAGCTGACTTATTCCAGACTGATACATGGTCATCAAGTCCGATTTGATACTTGTGTGAAAGTAAGAAAGGTCTTTGAAATTGCACAGTAGCATTTTGTGAATCCAATTGACCATCAATTGCTCTGAAAGGGACACGAAGAAATTGATATCCCACTTCATCATCTATTTTGTAATCAAAATAACCATGGTCATAATCCCAGTTTCCACCGATCACATAGCCCAATGGCTTAAGTTCTTGCTCTAATTTGTAAAAGTTAAAGGATTGACCTTCTAACCGAGAAGGGACTTCAATCATACTTACCATCTCCTCATTAAAGACTACCATTAGGATAACCAAATCATGAGAAAATATTGATAGAAATCATTCTAAAAAGGACTCAGAATCACTGAGTCCTTTCTTGCTTCTTATTTTAAACGCTTCTCAAGCTCTGCACGCTTCTCTTCAAAACCTTCTTTACCTAATAGGGCAAACATATTTAATTTATATGCTTCCACACCAGGCTGGTCAAATGGATTTACTCCAAGTAAATATCCACTCATCGCACATGCCTTTTCAAAGAAGTAAACCAAGTATCCAAATGTATACTCATTTAGTTCTGGTATTTCAACAATCAGGTTGGGTACGCCTCCATCGGTATGAGCAAGTAATGTACCCTCAAATGCTTTTTTATTAACGAAATCAACAGATTTACCAGCTAAATAATTTAGACCGTCTAAATCTTGATCCTCGGCTTCAATAGTAAGTTCATGACGTGATTGATTAACATGTAGAATCGTTTCAAATAAATCACGACGTCCTTCTTGAACGTATTGCCCTAGAGAGTGTAGGTCAGTCGAAAAATTTGCTGACGAAGGGAAAATCCCTTTTTGATCTTTACCTTCACTCTCTCCAAATAATTGCTTCCACCACTCAGAGAAATATTGAAGACCTGGTTCATAATTGATAAGCATTTCGATCGTTTTACCCTTGTTATACAGGACATTTCGAACGGCTGCATACTGGTATGCTGCGTTATCTGTTAGTTCAGATGCACTAAAATCCTCACTTGCCTGAGCAGCACCCTTCATCATTTCCTCAATATTCGCTCCACTCACTGCGATAGGCAGTAAACCTACTGCTGTTAACACTGAGTATCTACCACCCACGTCATCCGGGATAACAAATGTTTCATACCCTTCTTCAGTTGCGAGTGTTTTTAATGCACCACGTGCTTGGTCTGTTGTTGCATATATTCTCTTTCTAGACTCTTCTTTTCCATACTTCTCTTCAAGCATTTTACGGAATATACGAAAAGCAATTGCTGGTTCTGTTGTGGTACCAGATTTTGAAATAACGTTTACTGAGAAGTCTTTTCCTTCCAATACATCCATAACATCTCTAAGATATGTAGAGCTTATATTGTTTCCAACAAACAAGACTTGTGGCGTTTTACGTTGCTCTTTTGTTAAAGCATTATAAAAAGAATGGTTCAACATTTCTAATGCTGCACGTGCACCTAAATATGAACCACCAATACCAACGACTAATAATACATCAGAGTCTGACTTAATTTTTTCTGCACTTGCTACAATACGAGAAAATTCTTCTCGATCATATTGAGTTGGCAGGTCAATCCAGCCTAGAAAGTCATTACCGGCACCCGTTTTTTCATGTAACGAGTGATGTGCTACTTTAACTGCATCACTTAAATATGTAAGTTCATGCTCCCCAAAAAAGGACAATGCCTTTGAATAATCAAATTTAACATGTGTCATATGTTAGCCTCCTTTATATACAACAGTATTTCCTCTTTCACTTTATCGAAACCTAACGCTCAAAGCAAGAGCATGGATAATATGGAAGCGAATACATTAATATTTTTATTAAAATTTGCTATTATATTTTTTACAAAAGGATGCCTTCATTACTAAAATCTTATCGATATCAATGATTTGTCTGTAATACAGCAACTAAAAATAAAAAATCTAACACAGTAAGACTGTGTTAGATCCCTTGTAATTATAATGATGCACGTAAAATTGCTAGTACATCCTCTTTTTCTAGAGTTTGGAACCCACCAAACGGTCCTCTTGCCATAGCTTTGTCAGCTACTAAATCCAGTTGATCGTCACCAATCTCATAATCGGCTAACCTAGATGGAGCACCAATACTGTTCCAGAATTCTCTCACTTTATCGATACCCTCTAAGGCAACCTCACGATCAGATTTACCTTCTGGATTTACTCCGAACACACGCACTGCTAGTTGAACAAAACGACTAACGTCTGTATCAAGCGTATGCTTCATCCAGTTAGGGAAGAGAATGGCTAATCCTCCAGCATGGGGAATGTCATAAACAGCTGAAACAGCATGCTCAATACCATGTGAAGCCCAGTCTCCACGGTAACCCATCGATACCATTCCATTTAAAGCCATTGTTCCATTATATAGAATCGTTTCACGTAATTCATAATTTTCAAGGTCATTTACTAATTTCGGTGCTGCTTCCATAACCGTAGTTAAAATCGCTTCACACATACGATCTTGTAACGGAGTATTAGTTGCCTTGTGGAAATAATGTTCAAACACGTGAGACATCATATCAACAATACCGTAAATCGTTTGATCCTTTGGAACTGAGAAGGTATGGACAGGATCTAAAATAGAAAACCTCGGGAAAGTTTCTCCACTACCCCAACCGTATTTCTCATTTGTTTCCCAGTTTGTAATAACAGAGCCAGCATTCATCTCTGATCCTGTGGCAGCTAATGTTAAGACCGTTCCAAATGGAAGAGCCTCATTTGCTACTGCTTTACGAGTAACTAAATCCCAAGCATCTCCATCATATTTAGCACCAGCAGCAATTAGTTTCGTGCAGTCAATTACACTGCCTCCTCCTACTGCTAGTAAAACTTCAATTCCTTCATTCTTACAAATCTCAATTCCTTTTTTAGCAGTTGAAAGGCGAGGATTTGGCTCAACTCCTGATAGTTCATGAACCTCTGCTCCTACTTCTTCTAAAAGAGATAAGACCTGATCATAAATACCATTACGTTTAATACTACCTCCACCATAGA
Organism: Bacillus mesophilus; assembly: GCF_011008845.1. Lineage (GTDB taxonomy): Bacteria > Bacillota > Bacilli > Bacillales > SA4 > Bacillus_BS > Bacillus_BS mesophilus. The sequence goes on from NZ_JAAIWM010000003.1 coordinate 28,027, forward strand.
CAAGTAGAACTTTCTTTCCATATGTAGGGATTTCATCTTTTAAACGAGATAATGTATCCTTTCCAAAAATCAACTTGGTTGGATTATGAAAAATAAACTGTTCCATTTGTGAAGCCCTCCCTAAAATAAGTATTACTTTTATTATGTATGAGACCTTGTACTGTTGTAAAGAAATGTGACTCTACTTAAGTATGTATAAAAAAATTGAATTATACTCATTATAAAAATGATGTTATCAATACAATTTTCAAGGAGGTAGGATTATGTCAACTATTCAACGCCTTGCATTAGCTCTTACAATCATTGGTGCAATAAATTGGGGACTAATTGGATTCTTCCAATTTGATCTTGTAGCAGCTATCTTTGGTGGTCAAGATGCAGCTTTATCTCGTATTGTTTACGGTCTAGTTGGGATCTCGGGATTAATCAATCTTGGTCTGTTATTTAAGCCTTGGAAAGAAGTAGAAACAAGTCCAGAAGCAAGACCTACAAGATAATTAGTTCTCATATTTAACAAAACAAAACAGGGAAGAGTAAATCTCCTCCCTGTTTTGTTTTGTTTATTATTTCTTTAAAAGATTTTCACGATCATCCGATTGCTCAATCCACTCTTCAAGCTTTTCCTTAAGCGTATTAAAACCGTGTACCTCTGTATCTGATTGCTCGCTGTTACGCTTCATAATCTTTTGTAATGGCGCCTTTTCAGGAGCTTTCTCAGTAGCACGAATAGAAAGACTAATCTTTCCTGCTGCTTCATCTATAGAAAGAACCTTCACCTTTACTTCATCCCCAACCGTTAAGTGTTCACTTACTTCTTTAACAAAGCCATGCTTAATTTCAGAAATATGAACAAGTCCTTGTGTGTTTTCGTCTAACGCGACAAACGCACCATAGGGCTGAATGCCTGTCACCTTCCCCGTTAATACACTACCAACTTCTATTTTCTCAGACATCCAAAACACTCCTAATGATATATTTTTATATCTCCTATATACGCAATATAAAATTATACCATAAAAGGAGGGTTTTATCAAAAGGGCTGTGCTTAATAGTTAAAATCAACGACCGCTTGCTCGCTGAAGTTTTCTTCCTTCAATAGAGTGTAATATTCATTAACGATGGAATAGGTTGCAGTATCCTTATTATTTTCAAGGAAGTTCTCATAGCTTTCCTGTAATTGAGGATCTAGCTTTCCATTAATAAAGGCTGGTCTATTGTCACCACCATTCAGATACATATATAAAACAGCCTGGTACTCATTTTCGATAGCATTACTTGTACCTTGATAGTTATTTTGTAGTTCCTCAAGTTGTACCAGCCTTTCAGCAAGTTCATCCCAAGTAACCAAAATATAATGATCCACAGCAATTCGGTCTGTCATGAGTTCCACAAATTGCTTTTCAGTTTCATCTAATAAGGAACCATATTCATTTAAAAGAAGTTCATAGTTTATACTTACTTCAAACTGACCTTCTTCATCTTGCGTAAAGTAGTAACCATTTTCGATAACGGCTGTAGCAAACTCAAGTACCTCTGGATTATCAATATCTAATCCACCATTTAATTGTTTTAACGCTTCTGATGTATCCGTACTTAATACCTCGTTAAGTGCACCCGATTTAACAAGGGCAACACGTTTATCAACAAACTTTGATAATAAATTTTGTTGTTTACTCAGAATCATTACAACATCACTGCTCTCGTTTATGGCGGCTAGATCATCTTTAGGCAATTGAAATCTAGTTCTAACAAACTCCGTATATTCATTAAATGACTTTTCTAAGTCAGCTTCATTTTGATATTTCTTATAGCTTGGTGATCCAACTTGATCAATGAGTGCTTTCGCTTCAGTGATATGAGCTAAATCTTCTGCCACAGGAATATTTATTACAGAAATCTGCTCTAATGCAAGCTTCTTCTCATTATAGAAGCTAACTAGTTGTTGATGTTTTTCTTCCAGTTGTTCTGTTGTCACAGCACTTGCTACTGTTTCCTCTTCGGGATTCGTACCTTCTCCTGTAGTATTATTTTGTGAAGAAAGTAATTGAGCAACTAGAAGTGAGCCAATTAACAGGACGCCCATAAAGCTAGCGACGTATGGAAGTTGTGTTTTCCAAGATTTTTTCTTCTTTTGGATTTCTGTTTCTTTAATACGTTTCATAATCTGATCGGTCTGATCTGTAGTTGGTAACTCATCATATGAATTTTTCAACTGGTTTAATCGTTTTTCTAACTGATCCATTATCCTTCACCTCCCTTTTTTTCTTCATCCTCCATGATCTTTTTGAGCATCGTTTTTCCTCTTAACAATCTAGTTTTCACAGAAGAAAGACTGATTGAGAGAATATCTGCAATTTCATCATATTTTTTATCGTGAAAGTAAAATAGTATAATAGGAACTCGATATTTCTCATCCAATCGTTGAATGCTAATATGCAAGAGACGATCCTCCTCGCTTTGAAGAATAGATGCCTCGACTTCAGGATAATCCTGTACTGGTTCTAATTGAATTTTAAATAACTTTCGTTCATTCTGTGATTTTTTTCTGCCCATATCTCTCGTTACATTTAAAGTAATCTTATAAAGCCATGTGGTAAATTTAGCTTTAGAAAACTGATCTAAAAATCGGTACACTCGAATAAAAACTTCCTGTACGATATCATCTATTTCATCTCTTCGATTACCTAACTGATATGCAAAACGCTCAACAACAGGCGAATACTGCTGAACTAGTTGTTGAAAAGCAAATGTATTTCCTTGCTTTGCCTTAAAAATCAACTCTTCCTCATTCAACTGGTTAACCTCCTTTTCTATACTCTTAATTCATTAGAGCGATTTATTTTCAAGTAGCTTCTTGTTAGTTTTTCCACCTTTGTAATTCATCTAAGATGTTGATTTTCCGTAATATCCAGTTGCCTTCACAATATTGATTTCTTCTAACCTCACATCAATTTATATCAATACTGCCTTTGCTATAAATATAACGAATTATTCTTAGCAATTGTTACAAAAAATAAAAATATTTTTTTGAATAATAAGTCCTTAAATTGGTTATATTGTTGATAAGGTTTTCTAGTATTCCCCCCTTTTATTGGACAAGTTGTAGAACTTGTCCTTTTTTTATTTTCTACTATATGAATACTTCATTTTTATAACAGAGATGTACCAATAAGGCCTCTGTGAACTCCTTTTAAAAGCTGTCATTTTTAAAAATTCTAATATTGTGAGAAACTAGTAACTAACTAGTTGGGGGTGTATAATTTGAAGCTAACGAACTACAATTCTTATGGTGAAAGCATTCAAGGGTTAGTTATTTATTATGAAATGCATCCTACCCTTTCTAAGGTCGAACAGCCTACTATCGTATTGATTCATGGCTTTCTCTCATCTACATTCAGCTTTCGCCGCCTAATTCCATTATTAGTCCAAAACTACAATGTCATTGCCATTGACTTCCCTCCATTCGGAAAGAGTAATAAGTCGAGGAGATTTGTCTATACCTATCAAAACATTGCAAGTAATATAATCGAACTATTAGAGCACCACCATATCAAGAAACCTATACTAGTGGGTCACTCTATGGGAGGGCAGCTCTGTTTACACATAATAAAACAGCGTCCTAAGCTTATCTCAAAAGCGATTCTTTTATGTAGCTCTGCTTATTTAGAGCGCCCCAAGCAGTCAATAAGATTTTCAACCTATCTTCCTTTCTTTTCGCTATACTTGAAGCATTGGCTATCTAAACAAGGAGTGAAGAGTAACTTATTAAACGTGGTATACGATCCTTCCATGATTGATGATGAAATGATGCTCGGCTATGAGGAGCCCTTTACCAATAAGCGTATCTTCCCTGGACTAACTAGATTGATTCGACATCGTGAATCTGATTTAAGTCCTAAAGACGTTCAAGAAATTGATACTGAGTGTTTACTTATTTGGGGTAAACAAGATAGGGTGGTCCCAGTCAGTATCGGAAAAAGATTGAATAAAGATTTGAAGAATTCTAAACTTATTATTTTAGAACACACTGGACATCTACTTCCCGAAGAGAGACCTGAAGAGATATATACTTATATTAATCAATTTGTAAATCCTAGCAGGGTGGTTGAGGAATAATTGCTGCAATTGGTTACTAGAAAATGAATTAATTTGACACACAAAAAACACTGGAATTCCAGTGTTTTAATTTAAGGCTGTGTTAAAGAACAATGTTGATTTTTAGCACTGTTGATTGAAGTGGAAGGATGCGAGACTCCTGCGGGAGAGCGGGTCGCGGGAGACCCCACAGGCACGGTTTTCGCCGAGGAGGCTCACGGACTCGCCCGCGGAAAGCGAGTGTCCTGCAACGAAAATCAACAACATTGTTTAACAGTTCCTAATTTAATGTACATGACTCGTCATTTTTCATATTGATAAGCTGCGTTGCCATTGTGACATTTTCCTTTTTCGATGGAATTTGCTCAAAGGAAAACTGAAATATTTCCTGAATACGATTTACTAATTTATATACATCATCAAACTCATGAACGGCCTGAATGATGTCAGCAAACTCCGGATCATAATTACCTTTACCAATTTGAAACGGATCCCATTCATAAAGAGCTTCGTAGAGTCTTACATTTAAATTGTTCATATTTACTCACCTTAAAGTTTTTTTCTAATCATAACATATCTGTCAAAGCAGTTCCCTTAGAACGAAAGGCGCTGGTGCTAGATTACTCCGATTTATGGAAACAAAGCATTTCGAATTTTTTTTACTTTCCTATAACTTAAAAAGATCAGGATAAAGCATAATCCTGATTTTAACTAACTTCTATTCCTTGTTCTAAAATAGCCTTTTGTATATTCGCTTCTTTTGCTTTTGTTCCTGGTTCACCTAATGAACTGCAGCTTCTCCATAACATCTCTTTTGCTTGTTCCCAAGGAAGTTCTGGAGCAATTAGTTCCATATACGTTTTTACTTCACCGTCATTGAGTCTTCTTCTTGTATTGATATCTCGAACATCCCCGATGTTCCATAGATTGGTAGGTCAAGCAGGGTGAACGATGGAAAATCCATCATCTAATAAATAAATGCCATATTCTCGGTTTTCTTTAATTACTTTCATTGCAGGGACCTCCTTAAAATCATACTTTCTTCCTAAACTACTATTCGACGAATAAAACTATTTTTCCTCTTCTTCTTTCATCTCTTCAGCTTTTCCAGCGTTATCTTTATTTTTCTTTTGTTCTTCAAGATTGATTTCACCACACGCAATCCGTTTTCCTGCGTCTCCAGCAGGCTGGCTCATTCCATCATCGGCACCTTCATGAATGATTAGGGCAGTACCTTCTTTAGGAAACAAAGTAGTTTTCCCCTCTTTTAACGTAACTCCCCCAGCCATGAATTCCGTCATGACTGTACCGTCTGGTTCCGCGATAATATTTGGCAAATCCCCTGCATGAGCTCCATCTGGATTTAATAAGCCATGATCTTTATCCTCTGGATTATAGTGACCTCCTGCCGATTCAAAATCAGGTCCCTCGCAAACCCCTTTTTCATGAAAATGAATCGCATGTGGCCCTGGCTCAAAACCTTTTAAAGCTAAGGTTACCTGTAACCCCTCAGCCTTCTCTGTTAACGTGGCATATCCATGACTATCTCCGTCAGCATTTTTTAACTCTATATCAATCTTTGTCGGCCTTGTATCCGCACACCCACCAAGAAGCATGGCTATACTGACAGCTACAATCCACTTTTTCATACTAGCTACCCCCAAAAGTCCTTTTTTTCGTAGCTTGTCCATTTCTGTTTTTCTTTAAACTTATAATCGGGAGCATTTACTTTTGTTGATTCATAAGAAAAACCCGAGCATTATGAATCGCTCGGGTTTTCCTCTCTCCACTTCTTCATTCTTTCTTCAGCATCTAATTGCTTTTGTTGCTCTTTACGTGAAACTTTTATAATTAATCTCATCACGAGAACAGCCATAATAAAAAACACAAAGAAAGAAATCGCTGCCGGTATATATTCAGATTTATCTTCTGGAAAATATAAAAACAATCCTGCAATAAAAGTCACCGTGCACACTCCTCTAGTTAAGCTAAACCTATTCTATTACATTTATCTCTTCAATTACAATGGTATCACTTGGTTTACTCTGAGCATCAACATCCACTGCAGCAATGGCATCCACAACCTCTAGACCCTCAACCACCTGACCAAATACGGTATGTTTATGGTCTAACCACGGAGTACCACCGTTCTCCTCATAGGCGCTAATCACTTCTTCAGGAAACTTAGCATCCTGCATTTGTTTTAAAAGTTCATCTTCTATTGCCGTTTTTTGTACGATAAAAAATTGACTTCCGTTTGTATTTGGTCCAGAATTAGCCATTGAAAGTGCCCCACGTAAGTGCATAACTTCATCAGAAAATTCATCTTCAAAAGGACCACCATAGATACTTTCTCCACCAGCACCTGTCCCTTGTGGATCTCCACCCTGAATCATAAACTCGTTCATAACTCTATGAAAAGTGAGTCCATCGTAATATCCATTTTTACTATGTGTTATAAAGTTCTCAACTGCCTTTGGGGAAACATCTGGATATAACTCGATTGTAATGGTCCCCATTGACGTTACCATCTCGACTTGAGGACAACCATTATCCCCTTTCAATTGACGTAGTGTCTCACCCTCTAGCCCAGTACACGCTGCTACAGTTGTACCTTCCGGTGTACTACCTTGTTCTGTCGTTTCATCTTGTTCTGTTGCACCTTCCTGCTCATTCGTGCCACAGGCAACTAATACAAGTAATAATCCAAAAACCACCATTAATTTTCTCATTATGTCGATCACCCTCCATCTATTCATACCACCATTTTAATCTATGCTTGTCCAATATGGTAGTATTAAGAAAAGAAACCATTAGAGAAGTGAGGAATTAGTGATGAGTGAGCAGTTAAAAGTAGGAGATCTTGTTAGAGCACCTTACAAAACTGGTGTTTACATTGGGGAAATTACAAACGAAAGACCAGAACATTACTTAGTAAAAGTTATAGCAGTAATTAAACATCCAACTCAAGGTGATCTACATAATCCAAAACAGGTGAATGTTCCCTTATTTCACGAAAGACGTGCCTTAGCAGAGCGAGAGCAAACAAATATACCAAAAGCTATGGTAAAAAAATATGAAGGCGAAATCGCTCCATACAAAGAAACATTAAAGGCTGCACTAGACAAGTTAAAAGCTGAGCTTTTAGAGGACAGCAGTGAATGGGCATTACTTTCAATAGAAAAGCTCAATCAGCTTGAAAAAGAATATTTTTAACCACTACCCTTTTTGAGGGTAGTTTTTTTATGGTGCTTTCACCTTGAAATAATCATGAATTTTCGATAATATTTAGGGAGACGAAATATTAAGACAGAAGGTGACCATTATTCAAACTAAGAAAAAGAACCTTGTCATTATGTGGATCGCAAACTTTTTTGTAGCCGCAAGTGCAACCATGGTTCTTCCGTTTCTATCTCTTTATATTGGAACTTTTGGGGATTTCTCAGAAGAGTATGTTCAAAGATGGTCTGGTTTTGTGTTCAGTATAAGCTTTTTAACGGCACTTTTCTTTTCTCCATTATGGGGAAGGATAAGCGATAAGCATGGTTATAAAAGGATTTTAATGATCACAGGCTTCGGAATATCGATCAGTGTATTTTTTATGGGGTTTGTTCAATCTGTTGAACAGCTTTTTATATTACGATTATTAATGGGGATTGTGACTGGATTTATCCCTACTTCAATTGCCTTTATATCAGCACAAACATCAAAAGAATCGGCAGGTAAAACCTTAGCAACACTTCAAACTGGAACGGTCTCAGGTGCATTATTAGGCCCTTTATTAGGCGGTTTAATTGTTGACCTAGTTGGATTTCAATATACGTTTATGATCACGTCTTTCTTCATTTTTGGGGCAGCATTACTAGTGACATTTGGGGTAAAAGAAATAAAAAAAGAGAAAAAGAAAAACGAGAAAGTGTACTCAAGAAAAGAAGTTTTTCTTCAAATTGTTCAATCGCCCTTGCTATTTATGACCATGATTGTTTCTTTAATCATCCAGGTTGCTAACTTTAGCATACAGCCTGTTCTCGCCTTATATGTAAATGAGTTAAATCACGGTGCTAATATAGCATTGCTAGCAGGTTTAGCTTTTTCCATTACCGGTTTAGGAAATTTACTAGCAACCAGACGTTGGGGGCAAATGGGCGATAAGATTGGCTATGAAAAAGTGCTAATCATATTACTGGTAATCTCAGCAGTTTTCTTTATACCACAGGCTTTCGTTACATCCTTATGGCAGCTCGTTATACTTCGGTTCTTCTTTGGAGTTGCTCTCGGGGGAATCATTCCATGTTTGACTGCTTATATTCGAGAGCTTTCACACTCATCAGTTCAGGGAGAGGTGCTTGGCTACAGTGTTAGCTTCCGCTTTCTCGGAAACGTCATTGGTCCTTCACTAGGAGGGATTTTATCAGGATTTTTTGGCATCTCCAGTGTTTTTATTTTAACCGGTTCCCTATTTTTAGTGGCCGCATTCATTTTATGGTTTATGGTTAAACGCGAAGAGCAAACGGCCCAACGAACATTGTCTGCTTAACTCAAAAAGCCTGTAATTACCTAGCGGTAGATACAGGCTTTTTCCTATTTTTTTAATTTAATTACAGCAACCGTACACCTAGAAACACTGATCAACTTTTCATCTTCATCCACAATTTTAATATCCCATACCATTGTTGATCTACCTTTATGTAAAATGGAGCCATGGGCAGTTACAACACCAGAGCTTTTTGATTTAATATGATTAGCATTGATCTCTAATCCCACACACCCTTCAGTTTGTTGGTCGACCAGGTGATATGATCCAACGCTAGCGACCGTCTCAGCAAGAGCTACAGATGCTCCTCCATGCAGTACTCCAAAAGGTTGATGTGTTCGCTCATCTACTGGCATCGTTGCAATGACCTTACCTTCCTCAAGTAAGGTAACCTCAATTCCTAAGGAATCAAGCAATGTTTTTCTGTTTAACATGTATTCATACAACTCCTTCCCAGTATTTCTAACAATGGATTCTACATCTTAACTGGTAATCCTGCTTCATAATTATATTTTTCCAACTATAACCCTAACACATATGGACAACATAATAAGGAATTCCAATACAATTTTAGGAGGGCTTACGAATGGATATCCGCGAAGGGTTAGTACCGACTGTTTTAGGAACTGCAGTTACGGCTACAGGCTATGCCTTAAAGCAAAGTCACAGAGTAAGTCCAATGGTGTCGAATACTATTTTCGGCTTTGGTTTGGCACATGTTGTATTAGGTGCAATCGACCTAGTTGAGCACCGTCGATAGGAATTCACTGGCCAGTAAGCAAAAGCAAGCTTAATCAAATTAAGCTTGCTTTTTTAGTTTGTCTTCGATTGCATGGGCTGAAGATGGTCTTGCAAAGTAAAATCCTTGTCCAAAATCACAATTATGATTTTTTAAGAATTCAACGTGCTGTCCATTCTCTATTCCTTCTGCAACGATTTGCATCTTTAAATTTTTTGCTAAGTCAATCATCGTCTTTAAGATAAAATCCTTGTTTGTCCCAATATCATTTACAAAGGTTTTATCTATTTTAATCTTATCTAAGGATAAATCCCTTAATACACTTAGAGAAGAATAACCTGTTCCAAAATCATCTATTGCTATTTTCACACCAAGTTCTTTTAATTTATTTATAATGCTGATCGATTCATTCGTGTTTTGCATAATTGATTCCGTTATTTCAATGGTTAGGTAGTGAGGTTCTAAACCCGTTTTTGTTAATACCTGCTCTACCGAACAAACAAAGTTTTCCTCCTGAAACTGCCTCATTGATACGTTTACGGATATATCTACCTTCTTATAACCTAAGTTATGCCATTGCTTTAGCTGCTGACAAGCTTGAAGCATGACCCATTCTCCAATAGGGACAATCAAGCCTGTTTCCTCTGCTAATGGAATAAATTCAAGTGGAGATACTAATCCACGATTCGGACTTTCCCACCTAAGTAGAGCCTCTACTCCTGTCATCTCCCCATTCTCAAGGTTTACGATCGGCTGGTAATGCAGAAGAAATTCTTGATTTCTTAATGCCTTCCTTAGATTAATTTCCATAGAGACTGTATTACTTGCCGTCTTAATTTGTGTTGCCTCAAAAAATCTGTATCGATTTTTCCCTTTGCGTTTTGCTTCATACATTGATAAATCAGCATTTCTCACCAAAGTATCAGAATCCTGCCCATCCTCTGGATACATACTAATTCCTATGCTTGGTGTAGAGAAAATCTCTTTACCTTCCAAATCAAACGGAAAAGTAAACCTCTCAATGATTTTCTTAGCAATTTCTTCAACCTCAGAACGACCCGTATCTTCTAGTAAAAGAATAAACTCATCTCCACCTTGTCTTGAAACCATGCCCTTAGCTGAAAGAATATCAGATAACCTTTTAGCTGTTTCGATTAAAAGTAAGTCTCCATAGTAATGGCCTAATGTATCATTAATCAGCTTGAACCGATCTAAATCAATAAAAAGTATTGATAACTTTGACGTAGTTCCCTGGTATAAGGAAAGAAGTTCTTCTAGCCTCTCATTTAGGTGATATCGGTTCGGTAATCCAGTTAATGAATCATGGAAAGCCATATAGTGGATTTTCTCTTCCGTCATTTTACTTTCAGTAACATCGACCTTTACCCCTTGAAATCCAATAACTCGATTTTGTTTATCTTTAATCGAAATGGCTCGGTCATTAATCCATCTGATTTGACCATTACCCGGACGAATAATTCTATATGTGTTAGAGGTTGGTTTGCCCTGCTCTAATATGTGTAAATGCTTTAAGGCTGAATCGACATCCTCTGGATGAATAATTTCCCACCATAAATTTGAATTTTCTTGGAAAGCAGTAGAAGGAATTCCAAAGATTTCAGCTGAATTGGAGGAATAAATTGTGTCACCAGTAAGCATGTTAAAAGTCCAAATAATCATATCTACTGATTCAATAATTTGCTGAAAGTGCTGTCGATTCTTCGTTAATTCTATCTGCAAATGTTTATAATCTGTTACATCCGTAATAAAACCATATGTTTTAATGATATTATTTTGAGCATCCATCAGCGGAGCTGCCTGGTCTCTAATCCATCGAATGGAACCATCTGGAAGGATAACCCGATATTCGTAATCAGTTGTCTCTCCTTTTAATAGTTGATTTTCAATCTTCTCTATAACATCAAGGTCTTCTGGGTAAAAAAGTGTTTCCCAAAGTGTTGGATCTTCATTAAATTCTTCAGCAGATCGTTTATAAATGACTTCAATTCCCTTTGAAACCTTTAAATGACCTGTAGTTAGATCTCTAATCCAAAAAGTAGAGAACTCATTGCCAATGATGTTTTCTATATTTGTTTCATTGTGCTCAATTTTAATCTCTGAGTTGGTATGGGTAATTTGGCTTGAGTTCACGAATCCACATCCTTAATCAATTCACTATATATGTAAGACATAATTCGACATTTCTTCTATTATCATACCACGTGAGCAGTTTTTTTACATAGGTGCGATAAGGATAATGCTGTTTTTATAGCATAAGAAGATGAGACTTCCCATTGAAAAATTATAGGTTAGTTTTTTGCAAAAAATTAACCACAAAGTTTTACAACAGCTAACGAAAAAAAGAGACCTAATGTCCCTCTTTTAAATACTCGTTTTTCAATAAAGAATAAACAACAGTATCATGAAACTGTTCTCCATCAAAATCTGTTTGTCTTATTTGTCCATCTTTGTGAAATCCATACTTTAGAAGTAACTGTTCAGAACCTCTATTTCCTGCAAAAATATCCCCAACAATTCGATTTAATCCGAGAGTAACAAATCCAAATTGTAGCAGGTGTTTCAGCATTTCACTCATAACACCTTTGTGCTGATGACTCTTTCCAATCACAACACCCATCTCCGTTTTTTGATGCCACATATTTAACTTATGAAAACGAAACATACCAATTAGTTCATGACTCTCTTTATGTATGATTACCCAAGGTATTTCTTTTTGCAAGGAAAAATTACGTAGGTTGTCTTGGATATTAACCTTAACATCAGCCACTGTCTGGACTGGATGAGGAGTAATGAACTTCATGGTTTCCTTATCAGATAAGATTGGAAACAAACGATCTGCATCTGTAATAGAAAGTCCCCTTATATAATAATTCTCTGTTACTATTTCGGGTGGTGCCGTAAACCATTCTTGTTTCTTTAAGGTCTTACTCATCTTACTTACCCCACCTTTTTTTTGCTAGTATGTCATATGCTACACTCTGTTTATTGTAGAGCACGGCCCTGATCTTCCTTTTTTATATAAATATCATATTGTGTGTAATCTTCAAATGTATCTCGATTTCTATATGCCCCTAGAGGAGTTTTGGTTTTATAGATAATACCGGCACTTTGTAATCTGTTAATCACTTGGAAATAATTCTGATAACCAAATGTAGTGGTGTACAACACCCAGTTTCTATTTAAATATGAACTGGTTAGAAAAAAAAGTCCTACTATTGCAGCCACTATAAAAATAATAGTCATGAAATCACACCTTCCTCTATTCTATATATACGGCTGAGAGGTAAATATGTTTCACTTTAAACATGAATCTTGGCAAAAAGAGGCTGCCTTTGCGACAACCTCTTCTTAAATCCTATTAAACACAACCTGATCATTTTGAAGATATTTATTTAGAAATTCAATAACGCGTTCCTCGTATTTTTCCTTTTGATGCTTATAGTTTCGGATATGTCCACCTTTTTTAGTAATCCATATCTCAGCATTCGGGGCATTGCTGAAAATAAGTTCACTTTGCTTATAAGAAATGGCCCCATCTTTCGTACTGTGTATAAGCATTAGACCTTTATTCTCGTAAAGTCTAGCTGCAACATACGGCTTAATCCCTGAAAGGTTTAGGTCAATAAATACATTTTCAGCTATATTGACCATATATTCCCCTACCTGACTTGGTAATCCTGTCCAATATGTGAAGCTCTGTTTTGTATATGTCTCTAGATCAGCAAATGGACTATCAGCAATTACCGCCTTAATGTCATCTGACTCACTTCCAACAATAATAGAAGTCGATGCACCCATTGACCATCCAAGCAACCCAATCTCATGGATATCCTTTTCATGCTTTACATAATGAATGGCAGAGAGCAGGTCCGTTTTCTCTTTCATTCCGATGGTTGTACGTAATCCGCCAGATTCACCACTGTTACGAAAATCATACATAAATACATGAAACCCTTCCATTGAAAGTCGTTTGGCTAACTTTAAGGTTTCAATCGGCATTCTTTCACGGTTATCACCATAGCTATGTGAGAAAATAACAGCTTTTTGTGTTATATAGTCTTTACGTGAACTTGGAATCCACCAACCCTTAAGCTGAACATCGTCATATCTATTAGAGAAGGTAACATCCTCGTATTCTAATTCATACGCCGTAGGGAGGTTAATGATTGCTAATTTAATAGGGCTCATTACCTTGTATCCTACATAAACAGATGCTCCTGTAATGGCAATGATAAAAAACAAGAGTAACAAAACAGTATTTAAGAGTAGCTGCTTAAATTGCTGAGGTTTTATAACAATTAAGACTCTCATTGATGATCACCACTTTATTTATAGTACTTCTATCATAGTTTATTTTATCTATGAATGGTGTGTGAAAAATAAGGAAATATCGATTAGAAAAGCGCAAGCGCCCTGTTTAGCCTCAGACATAGTGAGAATCTATTATTAAAACTCCTTCTTTTATCCTATGTAAACGGGCTTGTTCAACTTTACCGATAGTTAGGTATTGTACATAAGCTATATAGAAAGGAGGAATAGCCATGAATCCCTTAATCTTCTTATTTCTAGCTGCTATTTTTGCTGGATTTGCACTTATCAAACTACCTTTAGCTGGTACAGCATTATATAGCTTACAGCCAATTGTTATCTTAGTTGGAATCGTCGTTATCTTAGTATTTGCATTTGTTATCATTTTTAAAGCCTTTAAAGCACTGTTTCAGAAGTAGTTTTTAATTATTGAAGGACTGTCTATCATGACAGTCCTCTTCTCTTATCTAGATTGGCCTTCATTATTACGGCTACTTGCTTTGATTGAGAAGAAGATAACTTTTCTAGATTCTCAATGATACGTTTCTGACGCTCTTCTGAGTGATTCTGACTCATTTTCATCTTGCCTTCTACTCTTTTAATAGTAAGCTTAAACCCTACAATCCCTCTTTTAAGGCCTTCAATAAATCCCATATTGTCTGGGTTTATACTGTAAGGACTTGAAGGCTCTTCAAATTCCTTTGTCATTTCTCCTAAATTCTCCAAGAGCTCCAGGTCATCATTTACTAATTGAATGGTACCGTAAACGTGTACAGCTATATAATTCCATGTAGGAACGGCTTGATCCGTTTCATACCAAGATGGTGAAATATAGGCATGAGGTCCGTTAAAGATTGCAAGTACCTCTTGATTTTCGATGTCCTGCCACTGACCATTCGAACGTGCAAAGTGACCGGTTAATATTCTTTTTTCTGAATCTAAGACTAATGGCAAATGTGTTGCTGTTGGTTCTCCTTGATGCTGAGAAATTAACGTAGCAAAGCTATTACTCTTTATGAAGTCAAAACTGGATACCTCATCTTCTATTTTATAATGTTTGGGAATATACATCTTCTCTCCACTCCCGTTAGGCTTTTATCTTTTAATCCCATGTAAAGCGTTGCTCTTTCCAAGGGTCGCCGTACATATGATAGCCATTCTTTTCCCAAAAGCCTGGCTGTTCCTCCTTAACTAGTTCAATGCCTCTAACCCACTTTGCACTTTTCCAGAAATAGAGATGAGGAATAACAACTCGTAGCGGATATCCATGTTCTGGGCTTAGGGGCTCTCCGTTATGTGAATGTGCTAGCATACTTGTATCACGCATAAAATCTTGAATGGGAACATTGGTACTCCAGCCTTCCTCTGCATGAATCATTACATATTTCGCTTCTGGAAGGACACCAGACTTTTTAAGGAGAACCTTTGTTGAAAAGCCCTCCCATTGATTATCTAACTTGGACCAACCGGTTACACAATGAATATCATTTGTTGTTTTAATAGCTGCTAGCTCCTGAAGCTCTTTAAACGTATATGTAACTGGTTGTTCAACAAGACCATAGATTTTCAGGTCCCAATCTGATAAATCCTTTTTATAATAAGGTACATTACCATGGTGTAACACTGGAAATGTAGTGGTTACATTTTGATTAGGTGGTACTCTTGTTTGATCATGTTGATTTTTTGGTTTTCCAAAGTACATATAAACATCCTTTCATCAGCAGAGAGTACGATTTAGATAGTTTGAATGAAGTCCTATTTATTTATACTCTTTCTATTAATGTTGCCACACCTAAACCACCACCAATACCTAGTGTTGCGAGTCCTCTCTTTTTCTGGAGATTGGTTAGCTCCGCACAGAGTCTGGTTATTAAGATTGCCCCAGACGCTCCGTATGGATGTCCAAGCGCAATAGCCCCGCCGCCAACATTAACGATTTCTTCCGGTATGTTAAGCTGTCGTAATGAAGCAAGGACTTGAGAGGCAAAAGCTTCATTAAATTCTACTAAATCAAGATCCTGTACGGTAAGATGATTTCTACTAAGTAGTTTGTTGACAGCCGGCACTGGTCCAATACCTAGTAAAGTTGGATCCACCCCAGCACTAGTAGAATCAATAAACTGTGCAATCGGTTTGATTCCAAATTCCTGACACTTTTCCTCTGACATTAACAACACAACAGCAGCCCCGTCGTTAATAGGACAAGCATTTCCAGCAGTCACCGAACCATCCTTCTTAAACACTGGTCGCAGTCTTCCAAGCCGTTCAGGACTCGTTTTGTCCCGTGGACACTCGTCTTCAACTATTCCATTAATGGCTACGATTTCATTATTAAACCTGCCTGACTGCTGAGATTGGATAGCCTTCTTTTGGCTTCTATCTGCAAATATGTCTTGATCTGCACGTGAAATAGTAAATGCCTCCGCTACATTTTCAGCTGCAATCCCCATGTCTGGATCACCAATCTCATCAGGTGAAAACCTGGCTCTAGAATAAATGCGTGGAGATTCTACCGTATAAATGGAAGAAGGTTTCTCCATTTTCCATGGAGCTAAGCTAGTACTCTCTACTCCTCCAGCAAGGTAGATATGACCTGCTCCCGCTTGAATATGTCTAGCTGCCATGTTAATCGCTTCTAATCCAGATCCACATTGTCTATCAATGGTTACACCTGGGATTTCATAAGGAAGCCCTGCAGTCAGTGCGGCGAGCCTAGCAAGGTTTCCACCAGGACCAATGGTATTTCCAAGGATAACTTCATCAATTTCTTGGCCCGGAAGTTTCAACTCATCTATGATGTTTTTTATGACAGCTGCAGCTAACTTCTCGGGTGAAATGTTTTTTAACACTCCTCCTACTCTTCCAATCGGCGTTCTCTTTGCTGTTACAATCATCACTTTTCTCATGTTTTTCACTTCCTTAACTCTAGAATATTGTTGAAGAGTTTTTTTCTATCTACCTTCCCACTTGAGGTGAGCGGAACATCTTTTATTTCGTAAAATGCCTTTGGACACTTGAAGGCAGCTAAGCCCGTAAGGCAGTGTTTTTTAAGATTCTCTTCGTTTATATTTTGATTATGTTTCCATTTTATAAAAGCAACTACCTTTTCACCCCAATAGTCATCCTCTATCCCCGTTACTACAACCTCTTCAATAGACTGCAGCTTTTTAAGATGTAGCTCAATTTCTTCAGGATAGATATTTAGTCCGCCACTAATAATCATGTTCTTTTCTCTACCAACAAGAGTTATATATCCTTCTTCATCTATGTAAGCCAGATCCCCCACTGTAATCTCGTTTAAAGCTGGTTGCTCTTCATCATGAAGATAACCAGAAAAGATCATTGTACTTCTTATATATAGAAGTCCCACTTCATTGACATTAGCTTCTTTACCATCTTTATTTCTAACAATGACCTCAACTCCTGGAAAAGCCTTGCCGACAGATTGCGGCTTAACAAGATAACCCGCTTCATTAAGATAGGTTATAAAGCTCGTTTCGGATGCACCATAATATTCAATTCTCTCAGCATATGGAAACAACTCTCGTATGGAATCCTTCGTAGATAGATTCCACTTTGCACCTGATGATAAAATTCTGGTTACAGATGGAATTTGTCTAGTTTCCAATTCGTTAATCATCGCCTGTAGCATCGTTGGGACCACAAACAGAACAGTTACTCTTTCAGTTACCAATGACTGAAGTAATTCTAGTACCTGAAATTTTTCAGAAAGCAATAAAGTAGCGCCCGTATGGATCGCATAGGTTGCTGCAAATAGTGATAGGGAATGACAAAGAGGTCCAGGAGCACTATATATGTCATGACTGTTTAACTCAAAGGCCTCTGTGCAGCCTGCGAAGCTATCGGTCCATGATTGGTGATGCCTTTTAAAGCCCTTAGGTGTCCCAGTAGAGCCAGATGTAAATCCTATATAAAATATATCCAGAGGAGTTGCTATTGCTTCAATAGAGGTTGAAGGATGACTTATTATTTCTTGATAGACATGGCTATTCACAATTAAGTTAGGCCTACTGCTATCCAGAACATGCTCAAGCTCGGCTTTGGTCCATTTAGGATCTATAGGAATCACCTGATATCCAAGTAAAATCGCTGCAAAATATGTCTCCAGAAAGGCAGGTTCATTTCCTAGCTTTAGGGCAATTCTAATTTCTGAACCTGTTCCTAATTTACTCATGAGGTAACTTTGAATAGAGGCTATGTGAATGGTCATATCTTGATAAGTAACGATTCGACTATTTGTTATAATGGCTGGCTTATTAGGCTGTGAATCCTTATACGTTAAAAGAGGTTGTCCAATAATCATTTTTTACGACTCCTTTAATGTTCTTCCTTCTATCATAATCTTCTCATGAAAAAAAGTCTGCCATTTTGGCAGACTGATTAAGCAGCTTTTGGTTTATTTTTAGATTGAATAATAGGGTAAGCTTTCTTCAATCTAATTGCTATGACACTAGCAGCCACAACCTTAACTAAGTCACCAGGTATAAATGCAAGATTACCTGTAGCTACAGCTAACCATGGCGTGTCAGTTAAGAAAGATAAATACGTGATACCACCTAAATAAACAACGATAATACCACCAATAACATTAAATAAAATCATGTTTGCAAGGCTTAATCGATCCCAATATTTTTCAACCAAATACCCAATTACAAAAGCGGCAATTGGCCAACTCATTATATAGCCACCACTATTTCCTACTAAAATACCAATGCCTCCACGGAAACCAGCAAGGATTGGTGCACCTGCAGCTACAAGTAGAACAAAGACTAGTAAACTCAATCCTCCGCGTTTCGCACCCAATACAGCTCCAGCTAACATAACTCCAAATGTTTGAGCCGTGATAGGTACTGGGATGAACGGTACAGGAATAGGCGGTATTAACCCTAATGCAGCCACAACTGCAGTAAACATCGCTATGTACATCATATCTTTAAGCTTCATCAAAAAAGACCTCCAAATAATATTCTATTATGAATATATTAAAAGTCTTTTTATATGTCAACCATTTTTCGTTTTAGGTTAACATATTAATTACTTATGTTAGATACTTTATATTCAATATTTAATAAAGAATCCCTTTTAAAAGAATACAAAAAGACTGGATTTCTCCAGCCCTAACTAAATGTTGTATATGGTTATTCTTCCTCACCAAAACGTTCAACGAATGCCGCAAGTGTTCTAGACATAACACCTGTTGCACCTGCTGGTCCTAGATCATATTCTGCAGAAGTTGTAGCTGTACCTGCTATATCTAAATGAACCCAAGGTGTATTTTCTACAAATTCACCTATGAATGCTCCTGCAAAAATGGCATGGCCATCTCGACCAGGTGAATTGTTCATATCTGCTACATTACTCTTTCTCACTCGCTCTTTTACATAATCCGTAATGGGTAGGCGCCAAATCATTTCACCGACTTCATTAGAAGCCTCTAGTAATTTTTCAAACAATTCTTCATTATTTGTCATCGCTCCAGTAATTTTATTACCTAGCGCTACAATAACTCCGCCTGTTAAGGTGGCAACATCAACTAAATAGTTTGCACCGTGCTGCTTTGCATACGTGACTGCGTCTGCTAATGCTAGACGACCTTCTGCATCTGTATTCAAAATTTCAATTGTTTTTCCACTCATAGATGTAATGACATCATCTGGCTTAAATGCTTCGCCGCTAATCATGTTGTCGGTAGCAGGGATGACAGCCACTACATTTTGCTCTGGCTTTAGCTGTCCGATAATTTCCATGGCACCTAGTACAGCTGCTGCTCCACCCATATCAGATTTCATTCCCACTAAACCATCCTTTGGTTTGATGGAATATCCGCCTGAATCATAAGTGATTCCCTTACCAATTAAGCCAATCACATCTGTCCATTCTTCTTTTCCTTGATATTTAAGAACAATCATTTTCGGTGGTTCCACAGATCCCTTATTCACTGCAAGTAAAGCACCCATGCCAAGCTTTTCCATCTCAGCCTTTTCTAGTACCTCATACTCTAGATTATAAGTACCAGCTAGCTCAACAGCATAATTAGCTAAGTCTGTAGCTGTTAACATGTTACCAGGTGTATTCACTAATGTTCTTGCACTGTTTGTCCCCGTACCATAAGCAAACCCAACCGTCAAAGCAGCTTCAACTTCCACTTGATCGCCATTGGTGAAAACAGTTATGGCAGATAATTCTTTTGCTGGTTCATTTGACTTTTGCTTATAATCAGCAAATTTATAAGTAGCAAGTGGAGCTGCCTCACCCAAAGCATGTGCTACATCAACACTCTCGACCTTGTCTGTAATAAAGCTATCTAACGCAATATCAAGACTTTCTACCTTTGCCTTTTGTGCAGCCTTTACTAGCTTTCCAAATGCACTTCTAACCACTTCAAAGTTATAATCATTTTCTTTACCAAGTCCTACAAAATAAATTCTCTTTGTTTCTAATTTTCCAAGCGTATGTATTTTCGATATTGCTCCTTTTTTGGCAGATACATCTCCTTCTTTAACTAAAGAAGCTAAAGTATCACCTAAAGCTGTGTTCACCTCTCCTAACAATCCCTCAAAAGAAGTGGTTTTCTCAAAAATACCCACCACTAGTGTTTCACGGGACTCAGTAAGGGTAAATTCATTTTTAACAGTAAACATATTATGCACCTCCATTTTTAGTAACTTCTTTTATTATAAAGAAAGAATGTAAATATTTCGAGTACCTAATAATCTTCTAGATATAGATAAAGAGACGGTAGATGTGGCAATGTATTTACCTTTTCATAGGGGAGTCTATCTATATTTTGTGGTATAATAATTAAACATTGTTCAATAAAGCTGTTTACCTTTTCTAAATCAATCCCCCAACATACAGGACGATATTTTTGGATATATAGGTGTCCAGCTTGCATCATTAACCTAGCGCCTTTAACATTACCATATTCATAATGGTAAATGGCTACTGTCATTTGAAGGAGACCTTTTAAGAATAAATTATCCTTGTCAGTCATCCATATGTCTTCGAGTAAGTCATGACAGGTGTAATAATCACCCTCATTAAATTTAATAAAAAATTCATAGTATTCCATTGGGTAATCCATCTTTAACCCCCCACTTATAATGGTACTACTATCTTAACAATTAATTCGAAAAACAAACATAGAAAGACTACACGGTGGAAGGAATGAAGGTAATATGAGTTTATTTACAAATTTCCCTTTATGGGCTGCATTAGCAGGAATTGGTTTTGCTCAATTTGTGAAAGTCCCCATTCAATATATTGCTACTCGAAAAATTGACTGGTCATTGCTAACTAGTACGGGTGGAATGCCAAGTTCTCACTCTGCTGCTGTTACGGCATTGGCAACTGCTATAGGGATTGAACAAGGACTGGATTCTCCGATTTTTGCTGTAGCAACGGTATTTGCCATCATTGTGATGTTTGATGCAACAGGTGTAAGGCGACACGCTGGGGAGCAGGCTACGGTGTTAAATAAATTAGTTACAGACTTCCATAAATTTGTTGATGAAGCACTACATTGGCAGGAAAAGGCTGAACAAGAGAAAAGAAAAGAGTTAAAAGAATTATTAGGTCATCAACCGATTGAAGTTTTCTTTGGTGGACTTACCGGAATACTGTTAACACTCGTACTCTACTACCTTATCATCGTCTAGGAGGAAATAATGAGGCTAATATCAATTTGCCCTAGCAATACAGAGTTACTCGCCTATCTTGGTCTAGATTCTTATTTAGTAGGAGTGGACGACTTTTCAGACTGGCCTTCAAGTGTTGCATCATTGCCAAAGCTTGGACCGGATTTAAACATCAATATGGATCTCCTACAACATTTAAATCCAGATTTAGTATTAGCATCTCTTAGTGTACCTGGGATGGAGAAGAATGTTGCAGAGCTGGAGAAAAGAAACATTCCTCATATCGTTCTGAATCCTCAATCTCTTGAAGATATTGCAAAAGATTTGTTACGGGTGGGAGAATTAACCGGAGTACCTGAAGTAGCTGAAGAAGTTGTGAAAAGATATGAGCAGTTTATCTCGAAATATAAAATGCTTTCAAAAAAGGTTGAGAACCAATCCAGCTTGTACTGGGAATGGTGGCCAAAACCTATTTTCAGTCCTGGTGGAGTCAACTGGTTAACTGAAATTAGTACACTAGCTGGTGGATCTAACATCTTTTCACATATTGATGTTGCAAGCCACCAAACAGAGTGGGATGAGGTCGTTACATTAAATCCCGAACACATTTGCCTCGTTTGGGTTGGTGTTCAGCAGAAAAAAATGAATCCCAATCTAGTTAAAAAACGTCCACAAGCTGAACTAGTAGATGCGATTAAACAGAATCAGATTCATGTGTTGGAGGAACCACTATATTGTCGTCCTTCACCTCGATTATTAGAGGGTTTGAAGAAGCTTGCTGCTATCCTTCATCCCACAATCTTTCCAAAAGATGATGGGAAAGATCCTTTACTTTTTTAAACTAGAAATAGCGCTCAACTCATGAGCGCTATTTTATTTAACTCTTTGTATCTTTTAAATATTGCTGACGAAATACCTGCATGGTTTCATCTTCATTGAGTAGAGCTAACTCCTCTTCAGTAAGTTTTCCTCTACCCTTCTTCACAATATAAACCTCGACCTTTTTCTTACCCCATTCCTCATATACATCTTTTACAGTCTCATAATATAAATCTACTTTGTTACCTTTGATTGCTCCACCTTTATCAGCTACAACACCATATCCGTAGCCCGGAATAAATAAAATTGTTCCTAATGGAAACACACTTAAATCAGCAGCAACAGTTGAATAAAGGTCACGTTTAACTTTTACACCTGAATATGTAATCCCATATGAAGGATGACTTGGTGATTTACCAGTGGACTCTACACCTGCTGTATACCCTGTTGCGGTAACAACCGTTGAAGGGTATTGAGTCCAATCAATTGCTTCCTCTAACGTTAGTGAATCCGACTCAGCATAACTAGATGAAATGGAGGTAACCTCTGCCTCGTGTCTTTTTAACGATTTCAAGCTTAAATTGGTTTCCCTTATTGCAGAATCTTCGATAGTGCCTGCATCAGCTCCGTAAAAGGCTGAATAAAAGGGGTGATCATAACGATCCCACCATTCCGTCAGTTCCTCCGCCTGAACACCTGAAATAGAAGTATATGTAGCAGAAACTGCTAATAAAAATAAAACGGTCATTAATGTTCTCTTTAGTAAAGTAGTTATCTTATTCATATTTATAAATTTCCTCTCCTCTCACGAATCTATTCATTTCCAAAAAGAAAAAAAAATATTCATAGAAATGTTAAAGAGAAGAAATTTTCTGGTTTTTAGACAATTGTCTATAATTCCAATTAAATAGGAGATTTACTATTAAAAAGAGTGAAATTGACTAACTTTCTAGGGGAAAGCGGAGGATTTCGAAAGAGCCAAAACAAAAAAAGCCCCACGTTATAATTCAACGTGTAGCTCTTTTATTAAAACATTTGGTAACCCTTAGATCGTAAGGTTTTAATGACAAATCCCGAACATATAGCACCAAGTAAGCCAAAAAGTAATATAGTAATATCAGCAACAGCAAGTGAAGCCAGCTTTTTACCTAGTAATGAAAATGAAGATTGCGGATCTGTAAAGTACTCAAAAAATCGAACATTATCCACAATGAATATAAAGATGATTGGGTAAATAATCGCCATTATCCATGTTGCACGTAATAGCATGTTTAATAAGAATCCTATACCAAAAAATAAAATGAAAAATAACAAGACAGAAATCATTAAAATCGGCACACTCATGTTCATTGTTCTTCACCTCCAGCACACTTCAACAGTTAGTTATACTAGCTCTAATCTATTGATAAGTGTACTGAATTGTCTATAACAGGTCAACATTATGACGCAACGTTCACTGTATTGTCGGAATTAAACGTCTTTCTTTCCTGTACCTGAACAGCAGGAACAAGTTTCAGAACCGCCAAGAATTAACTGAAAATAACCGTTTCCAGAACAATAAGGACAATCTTGTTTGATTTCATACGTCTTTTCCATTCCTGTTTCGCCTCCAAATAATAATTTAAATTTTCTGATAATATAACATTTAATCACTTAGAATAAAAGTTCCATTTTTCTGAAAATTTAACGATGAAAGCGAATACATCTAATAATATCTAATGTTTTTATGAGTTTTCTTTCATTATCATAGCTACATAATTATTTTCTAGTTTTCTTAGTAGAAAAGCTTGTAAGAAGTATATCCAAACTGATCACCTGGGTTAATATCCTCATTCATAGAAGTTAATTGATTCTCTTGCATTTCCATGTAATAACGCAATAATACAGAGGTTTTTTCGTCATTCTTTAATTCTTCAGGACTTTTAAAAGTTGCCTCATACAACTCGTCTTCCTGTGTGATTATGGTTTGAACTCCATCATCATTCATCTTAAGAGAAAAGATGATCATATTATCACTAATTTTATCTTTAATGACACCGGACCTTATACCTAATATACCTTGAACCTGACAAGAAATACCCGTTTCCTCTAACACTTCTCTAATGACCGCTTGATCAACTGTCTCATTTTCTTCAACAAATCCGGCTGGTATGGACCATTTTCCTTTTAATCCGCCATATTTCTTTTTAACGACAAGCCATTCTCCTGCTGAATTCACGACTAATCCAGCCACCGCTAGCCATACGTTTCCTCGTTTATGCTCTCCCACAGCTATATCACCTCAACCTATAAGAATCTCTCAATTGTAGTATATACTCGGTAGTAAAAGAAAAAGACAAGGATTTTCATCCTTGTCTCATTTACCTATTAAATGAAATTCCATTTACCTTTTTTAAGAACTAATGAAGGTCCACCAATTAAGAATAACGCACGGTTATCAATAACCTTCTTCATAACAGCTGCCTTCCAGCCAACGATCTTTTTACCGTATACTGTTCCAATTGCATCGTCATGGCCAAGTGAACATACTGTACCTTTTAGGTCAGGTTTAAATTCTTCTAAATTGCCTTGATCACGAATTAACACAGCAAGATTGTTGGCACATGTTACACCTTGTTGCATAGCAATCTGTGCAGTTGGAGGATAAGGTCTGTTGATTTCTTCATTAATCATTAAAGAAGAATCTCCAACAATGAATACATTGTCATGCCCAGGAGCACGTAAATAAGGATCAACCTTCACACGACCGCGCATTGCTTCAAAACCAGACTCCTCAACAATTGCATTCCCGCGGACACCAGCTGCCCAAATAACAGTTGCAGCTTTGATTTCCTCAACTTGATCATCTTTAGCAACAATGATTCCTTCTTCAGTACATTCCTTAATGGCAGTACCGATACGGAATTCAATACCTTTTCTCTCAAGATAATTTCTTGCGTATTCTACAAGCTCTTCATCGAATCCAGGTAAAATCATAGGTGCCGCTTCGACACATACAACTCTAACCTTTTCACGATCTACATCAAACTCTTGACATAGCTCAGGAACACGGTTAGCTAACTCACCAACAAGCTCGATCCCTGTAAATCCAGCACCACCGACGATAATCGTTAGTAGTTCGTCCTTCTTTTCCTTCATGTTTGAGTATTTAGCGAATTGATATTCGATATGCTCTTTAATTTGACGAGCAGCATTGATATTCGCAATTGAGAAAGCATGCTCTTTTAATCCTTTGATTCCAAATGTTTCTGACTCATATCCTAAACCAAATACAAGATAGTCATATGTAACTTCTCCATTTTGAAGAGTAACCTTTTGCTCTTCGGGTACAATCTTAACAACTGTATCTTGAACAAAATTAATTTTGTTACGATCAATGATATCAGTAATTTGGATACGTGAGCGGTCATGGTGAAGTGTCCCCGCTGCATTTTCATGTAACCAAGTAGTTTGGTAATGATAGTCATTGTTATTGACTAATGTTACTTCAGCTTCATTAACCCCAAGTTTCTTTTGCAGGTTAACAGCTGTCATAATTCCCCCATAGCCTGCCCCTAATATTACTACCTTTGGCTTTCTCAAACTAATCACATCCATTTAAAAGTTTAGTTTTGGTTTTCTTTGTGATACTTTTCACGAAGTAGTGCAAAAAATAAGAATATTGTGCGAAAAATGTCATAAAATTTTAATATAATGTCTACCATCATATTATGCTTTTTAGAGCTAATTTTCAACCATTAATGTATAAGTAGATGTTGACAAGGGATAAATAAGATGCGAATAGGAATAGAGTCCATTCCCCTTAGTATTATATGTAGGAATTTCATTATCATTTATGCTATCATTAATTATAAAAGTTTTGGGGAGGTAATGAGTTTTGACAGAAGATCAAAATGTATATGATATCACCATCATCGGTGGAGGCCCGTCAGGCTTATTCACCGCATTTTATGGCGGAATGCGTCAGGCAAAAGTAAAAATAATTGAAAGCTTACCTCAATTAGGTGGTCAATTATCTGCTTTATATCCAGAAAAATACATATATGATGTCGCAGGATTTCCCAAAGTGCGCGCTCAAGAATTAATTGATAACTTAAAAGAACAAATGGCAAAATTTGAACCAACTGTTTGTTTAGAGGAATCAGTTGATACTGTAGAAAGACAAGAAGACGGCACTTTTAAATTAACGACAAATAAACAAGAACATATTTCAAAGACTATTATTATAACCGCCGGAAATGGTGCATTCCAACCAAGACGCTTAGAGCTTGAAACGGCTGCTCAATATGAAGGAAAGAACCTACACTATTTTATTGATGATTTAAACAAGTTTGCTGGAAAACGCGTTCTTGTTTGTGGTGGTGGAGATTCTGCTGTTGACTGGGCACTTATGCTTGAGCCAATTGCTGAAAAAGTAATCCTTACTCATAGAAGAGATAAATTCCGTGCTCATGAGCACAGTGTTGAAAACTTATTTAATTCAAAGGTCGAAATCAAAACTCCTTATCAACCTACACAGCTTATTGGGGATGACGAGATCAAGCAAGTTGTTTTACAAGAGGTTAAAGGAGACAAAGAAGAAACGATTGATGTCGATGCAGTCATTGTTAACTTCGGTTTTGTTTCTTCACTTGGTCCAATTAAGGACTGGGGCTTAGAAATTGAGAAAAATTCTATTGTTGTTAATTCAAAAATGGAAACAAATATAAAGGGCATTTATGCTGCGGGTGATATTTGTACATATGATGGAAAAGTAAAATTAATTGCTTGCGGCTTTGGGGAAGCTCCTACTGCTGTAAACAACGCAAAAGCTTACTACGATCCTAATGCAAAACTACAACCTCTTCATAGTTCGAGTATGTTTTAAAGCTATAGCCTACGCTATAGCTTTTTTTCTTTTATTTTTGACGCTTCTGAGCTTCTTGTTCAATTTTATCTGTTCGCTTATCCTGCTCGGAAGCATAATGATAATTGGTTAATTTGCCTGTGTCCGGTGGTTGCTGAAGATTTTGCTTTTCGTCCATAGTGTATCCCTCCTCAAAGAATGTTTCAAGGTTAGTGTGCACCAATTTGACGATCAGTTAGCTTGGGAATTAGCTCCACTTATTTTTGATTTGGCCCAAGCGTGCACAAATTCTAAATGTTGGTGCAGTAAGTGGGAAAACTGGTGCATAATAGTTGTGCGTGTGTGCAGAAATCCTTAATTTTGATACATAAATAGAAAATCCCGTGCAGAAGGAGTAATCTTAGGCTATTTTCATCCTATAAAAAAACGACCTCTAAAATAGAGATCGTCGTGTCGCATGTTCAACTTTTAGCAATCCTCAGGTGTCCCAGCATTGGCTGCTGTTCTAAATGAAGAGCCACACCCACATCCAGCAATTGCATTTGGATTGTCAATGGTGAAGCCGCCACCCATCATCGATTGTTTAAAGTCAATCTTTACACCATTTATAATCGGAGCACTTTCTTTGTCGATCAAAATTTGGATACCATGTTGTTCTATTAACGTATCATCTTCCTGCTTTTCTTCCTCGAATCCAATCCCATAAGAGAGCCCACTACAGCCTCCTCCTTTGACACCAACTCGCAAAAACAACTCTTTACCTTCTTCTTTCATCATATCTTTAATCTGATATCCAGCTGCTTCTGTCATATTAATCATAAAGAGAAACCTCCTTTTTGTAGCTTCTTATTATATAGTATACAAACAATCAGGGAATGTCTCAAATAAGTAGCTTATATTTATATGCTTCCTACTACTGATTTAAGTTAAATATTAACCAAGTACTTTATATAAAAACTCACCTTTGCAAATGACCTCGGCTGGGCCTTTCATATACACTTCTCCGCTTTCTGCCCATGTGATTAGTAAGTCTCCACCAGCTAAATGAACAGTTGTTTCAACACCTCTTTTTGTTTTTCCATTAAGAACCGAGGCCACAACAGCAGCACAAGCGCCTGTACCACAGGCCTGAGTTACACCAGATCCTCTCTCCCATACTCTAAAGTGGATCTCTTTTTCATTTACTACCTCCACGAACTCGACATTCACGCTTTCAGGAAAGCGCTCATCTTTTTCAATGACCGGACCAAGTGTTGTGACTGGGGCCAAATCGATATTCTCTACATACATAATTCCATGCGGGTTTCCCATTGAAACAGCAGTTAGGAGGAAAGCCTCCCCACTAACTTGAAAAGGTTCAGCAACGATTTGATTAGCTGGCTCTCCAAGCATGGGAATTTCTTCACGAGATAAGCGAGGATTTCCCATATTCACAGTAACCATATTTACCTCGCCACCATCTACCTCTACCGTAGCTTCTACAAGTCCAGATAAAGTCTCGATTAGGAAGCGTGTATCTTCAACAAGTTTATTTTCATAGGCGTACTTAGCCACACAACGCAAGCCATTTCCACAGTTTTTCCCCTCAGATCCATCGTTATTAAAGATGCGCATTTTAACTGGCGCCTGATCTGAAGGACAAATCAATATTAATCCATCAGAGCCAATTCCGGTATACACAGAGGAAACCTTTATAGCTAAATCAGATAAGATTTCTTCCTTTAGCTCCTTCTTAAAAGCATCAATATATATATAATTATTCCCTAATCCGTGCATTTTCGTAAAAGGAATTCGTTCCATTGTTTATCATCTACCCCAATTCTGGATTATATAGTCGCTAAGACTGTTTTAAAAACTCTAGTATAATTTTATGTTATAACATTATGCATTTCTAGTAAAAAGGATTGTGAACACACCTAATGTTTAGTACATTTGATGTAGGTATTTTGTATCATTAAGGAGGAGCCCCTTTGGAAAGAAACATGGAAATCTTGTTTGATAAAAATGTTACATGTTCTGCGTGTTCACACAGCTATACAACCAAAAAAGTTCGCTCCCGCTTTGTACGTGCTTTACAATCTGACTCCGACTTTTGTTCCTATTATGAGGATGAAGAAAACAGCCCCTTGTTGTATTATGTAAGTGTTTGTCCGAACTGCGGTTACTCTGTTTCTGAAGAATTCTCGGCACATTTCCCTCCACAAACGCTACAGTCCATTAAGACGTCAATTAGTTCAAATTGGGGACATCGGGATTATGGTACAAAACGGACGGTTAAAGAGGCAATTGATACGTACAAGCTTGGCATATATAGTGCTACTTTAAAAAATGAAAAGAGCATCGTTCTGGCAGGCTTATATATGAGATTAGTTTGGATCTTGAGAAAAGAACGTGATCAAGAACAAGAGCTCCGCTTTACTAATATGGCAGTTAAAGCGTATGTTCAATCTTATATAAATGAAGATTTCCGATCAACTGATATGACTGAAATTAAACTCTTATATTTAATCGGTGACCTTTACCGTAGAATTGGCGACGATAAGCAAGCAGGTGTTTATCTATCAAAAGTTATTCAGCAGCAGAATGAGACCATTGAAAAAAGGATTGTTGCTTTAGCAAAAGATGCCTGGCAGGAAATACGTGAAAAACAAAAAGCGTAAGCGCCCAACAAATGAAGACAGGCTAAGTGCGCAACGGCCTGTTGCAACGCCTGCCTGACCTGCATCCTGCATGCCTCCGACCAGCAAATATTCCTCGAAGAAAAAAGGGCGATTTTACCTTTTATTCTTCAAGGGTTATTTGACCTAGGAAAAAGTGAAGTTTCTTTTTCCATCGAGGTAGGATGAAATTGCAAAGATCATCGCAATTTCATCTGGGCGCTGGAGCTGGATTTCACTCCATACCATTAAAAGCAAAGCATAGCCTATAAAATAAAAGAGGGTAGCTAAAAGCTATCCTCCTTTTGTAAGGTTAAAACATTGGATTTTCCTCTATGTGTTGATAAATGTTTTCGACTAATTCTTCAGGAGTTTCTCCTGTTACTACATCCCCATTTACTAATGCATATAGGGAGCTATAACATTTTCCACAGTATGATAAACAGCCGTATTCAACAATATCAAAATTTGGGTCCTTTTCTAGTATTTCCCTAGCTTTCTGGGCCCCACTTGCTAAATTACTAATACAAAATTCTATAATTGGGTTCAAGCTTCTCACCTCTACGATTTAAAGGCTACCTTTTTTTCCTCTATTCGTCAATTTTTTAAAACTAAGAAACAGTGTTACACTAAATACTTATTAGTATTAACCCATCAATTTATAATAAACATATTGTGATTAATGGTTATTTTCGTTATACTTTTCTATGGTATTTAAACGTATATATTTTTTAGAAATAATTTTTTTTAGACACGAAAGACTTCCATAAAAGGAGAATAAATATGAAACAACTAGTCTTACTTGGAGGCGGTTATGGAAATATGCGGGTCCTACTCCGTTTATTGCCAAACCAGCTGCCAGAGGATATACAAATCACTTTAATTGACCGTAACCCCTACCACTGTCTCAAAACAGAATATTATGCTCTTGCTGCAGGGACAATTTCAGATCAGCATATCCGCGTTACATTCCCTGAACACCCTAGATTATCTATTAAATATGGCGAAGTAACAAATATTGATATAGAGAATAAACGAGTGTATCTTAATGATCAGGAAGCTGTTTCCTTTGATGATTTAATAATAGGTCTTGGTTGTGAAGATAAATACCACAACGTTCCTGGTGCAGATGAGTTCACGTATAGTATTCAAACCATTGATCGTTCAAGAAGTGCGTATCAGGCACTTAATAATCTTGGTGCTAATAGTGTAGTCGGTATTATTGGTGGAGGACTTAGTGGTGTAGAATTAGCTAGTGAACTTAGTGAAAGTAGACCTGATCTAAGAGTTAAGCTCTTTGATCGCGGAAAACATATATTATCTATGTTTCCTGAACGTTTAAGTAATTATGTTGAAAATTGGTTCCATTCTCATGGTGTGGAAGTAATTAGTTCAGCAAATATTACAAGAGTGGAAGATAAAACAGTCTATAATCATGATGAGCCTGTTGCATGTGATGTTATTGTTTGGACTGCTGGTATCCAGCCAAGTAAAATTGTTCGTGACTTAGAGGTTGAAAAGGATGCTCAAGGCCGTGTCGTTCTAACGAAACAACATAATCTACCAAATAATGAACATGTGTATGTAGTTGGAGATTGCGCAAGCCTCCCTCACGCTCCAAGTGCCCAACTAGCTGAAGGGCAAGCAGAGCAAATTGTCCAAGTCCTACTTAACCGTTGGAATGGCGAAGAACCTCCAGCCGAATTTCCACCGATTAAGCTTAAAGGAGTACTTGGGTCATTAGGAAAGAAACAAGGTTTTGGACTATTAGCAGATCGCCCGCTAATGGGAAGAGTTCCTAGACTATTAAAATCCGGTATTTTATGGATGTATCGTTATCATAAAGGATAAACCACGAAAGCTGTCTACCATGCAGCTTTCTTTTTTTATGCTGTGAAAAAGGAGATTATATCATATCTTTTAATATCGGGTTGAATCCAAGTGGTATACTACTAGTATTACCATAAGAAAAGAGGAATTATTAGATGTCAACCGAAGTGGAATCAAAAACGAACGAAGATATTTTGCAATCATATATTAATGTTCTTAAAGTGGTATCTTCTATGCTACCTGATATCGCGTTTGGAGTAACCAACAAAGAAGAATGGCTTGCCTATTTCCCGAGTAGAAAAATAGACCTTGGAGTTAAAGCAGGTACAAAAATTAATCCACAGGAACCCTTAGCCGATTGTATAAGAAACAAGAAGGTCATTAAAGATGAAATTTCTCCCGAATTTTTCGGCTTTCCCTTTACCGGTCTCGCTAATCCAATTATTCATCAAGGCAAAGTAATCGGATCGATTGCAATTCAGATCCAGGAACAAAACGAACGTGAGTTACGAAGAATTTCAGACCAAATCGTTCATTCTTTAATGCAAGCAAATGAGGGAGTAACAAAGGTTGGAAATGGCGCAGAAGGACTTGCTGGTATAAGTTTAACACTACTTCAACAATCTAATCATGCAGCCGAAGAAATGAATAAGACAGATGAAGTAATCAAATTTATTAAGAAAATTGCTGACCAAACAAACCTATTAGGACTAAATGCTTCTATTGAGGCAGCACGTGCGGGAGAAATGGGACGAGGCTTTGATGTGGTAGCTAAGGAAATACGTAAGCTTTCTCAAGAAACAGTTATATCCACAGAGAAAATTCGTAGAATTATCACCGATCTACAAACATCAATGCATGAAATGGCTGAATCCGTAGAAAAGGTAGTTACAGTAGGAAAGCAGCAAGCAATCTCGACACAGGATATCTCCTCTTTCATAGGTGAGATTGAAAAAATGAGCAAAGAATTAAATAAGTACGCTTCTGAGCTATAAAGATAGAAAAAGCCTTTAATTTTTTTAAAGGCTTTTATTTTGGCTGATACCCATATTTCTCAAGCTCAGCATAAATTGTTTTTAACCTGGGATTCCCCTCTCCTACCACTTCACCCTTGATCACGACAACCGGATAAAACATATCCTCTTCAATGACTCTTTCCGCAAACTGTAGTTTTTCTTGGTCCCCTTCAGGACTATGGATATCTACATAAGTAATCGTAAACGGCTGCTCTGGATACTTCCGACTAATTGCTGCCTGTAACCAATCATACGTCTCTCTTGAGGATGGTAAATTCACACAGCTTGGACATAATACTTCAGCACCATACACACATACTTCAATAGATTCAAATGACATGACTCCCACTCCCTTCCTACTATATATTTTAAACGATTACATGGAAAATACCTACATTACAGTTTTCAATACTACAGAATAGATTTTTTATATCAAAGTCATTATAATAGAAGTAAGGAAAGGAGTCGATCATGATGGAAATTAAAGATCAAGTAATGGAAGTACTAGATAAACTACGTCCATTCCTACTTCGCGATGGTGGGGATGTTGAGTTAGTAGATGTTGAAGAAGGTATTGTAAAATTACGACTTTTAGGCGCATGTGGAAGCTGCCCAAGCTCAACTATCACTCTTAAAGCTGGTATCGAGCGTGCACTATTAGAAGAAGTACCTGGAGTTATAGAAGTAGAGCAGGTATTCTAATAATTAAATAATAATTATAGCGCTCTCTATGAGGAGAGCGCTTTTTATTATTTTTATTATCCAATCCAATGTAGCTTAGGCAGATCACGTTTTCTGGTACGATAGCTTATATAAAAATGGACATCCTTAAGATAGTTCTCATAGTCATCAGTTTTGTTTAACATATCCTGTAGCTCATGAAGACGATTGGCTTGTTCTTCCTCGTTATCAGACTTATAATAGCCCTCAATGCATTCAAAGTAATGAACAGGGAAAAGTAACCGCGAATAAAATAAGCGCCAAGAAAAAGGAGAAAGCGGATTAATCGATTCATAGTCATTTACGAACGCATGCAAAGATTCCATTGTTCGATGGTTATTCCAATAAGATGACCTGACCCATTCTACTAGATCACGACTTGGATGATCGTATACCCAATCGGTAGGTAATCTCATGTACTGAGAAAAATCCCAACAACTTGAAAAAAATCTGTGATGACATACTGTTCCACCATCGACTTCTGTAGGTTGTTCATCTAACTCAGTGTCAACTAAGTATTGAATAGCATTTTCCGTTACTCCTACATAGTAAGGAAAAGACTCTGCAAACAACTTTTCAAATTGGCCATTCGGCTGACTTTTTACCTTCATCGCCCAAAACTGTTCCAGCTGATCAAGTCTTTTTTCCCAAAGTGTTTTCCATTGTCCAATTCTAACAAGACTTTGTACAGGAAAGGGAATTCTTTTACCTCTCCTATGAAATTTCGCTAACTCCAATCCAACGGTATGCTGTCGTTGTCTAGTGTCTATTTCATACGGACATTTTAATAACACAAATAATGAATCTTCTGCCTTACTAACAACTTCACCACGTTTATTTTTAACAATTCCAGCTATTTGTTGGTCTCCCTTGTGAAGAAAATAATCGCCTAACTGGGCCATTTCTTCAATTTCATTTCCTTCTAAATGGGAAACTGGAACAAGTAAATAGCTTGAATCTCGACTTTTAAACGTATCATAGGATCGAAATATCCCGGACTTATTACAATTGAGGTTATATAGACTTTGCAAGTGTTGATTCATCAGATGCCCCCCCTTATTTTCATTTATATGACCTAAATTGATAAAACTTGTAATAAAAGTATGGTTTTTAAGAATAAATTAATAATCAACGGAAATTATGAAGAGGTATAAAACTTATTCGGAAAGGTGAGTATATGGAAAATTCCAAGAGATCAAAACTGGAAGAAACAGCAAGACAATGGTTAAAGGACCGCGGTGTAACTGTAGAGGATATTGGTGATCTTGTATATTTCTTACAAGTTAAGTATCATCCAGATCTGACAAAAGAGAGATGTATCCATAATGTAGAAAAGGTCCTATCGAAGCGCGAAGTTCAAAATGCCATTTTAACAGGCATCCAGCTTGATCGCCTCGCTGAGAAGAAGCAGCTTGAGGCTCCGTTACAGCAAGCCATTGAAATTGACGAAGGTCTGTACGGAATTGATGAAATCATTGCATTATCAATTGTGAACATATATGGATCTATTGGGTTTACAAACTTTGGTTATATTGACAAGCAAAAACCAGGTATCCTTCAACGTCTAAATGATAAATCGTCTGGAGAGTGTCATACCTTCTTAGATGATATTGTCGGAGCTATTGCCGCTGCAGCTTCAAGTAGACTTGCCCATAGTGCTGCCGCTAAGGCTGAAGAAGGAAACCAGTGATCATTTAGTATTGAATTACACAGTATATGAACCAATTAGGAAAAGCTTGAGGATTTTAACCTCAAGCTTTTCCTTTACCCCTATATTTTTTCAATCCATTCTTCCAAAGAGTTTATCACATAGGTAGGCTGCTTCTCAATGCTTTCTAAATGCTCCTTTGTAGTAACTCCTGTATGAACTAATAAAGTATCAAGACCTGCATTTATCCCGGCTAAAATATCTGTACGATAGTTATCACCAATCATTAAGGTATGATTAGGATCTGTTCCAATTGCCTTTAATGCTTGTTCCATAATTATTCTTTCAGGTTTTCCAATAAAAATTGGTTGGACTTCAGTTGAAACCGCTACTACTGAAGTGAGAGATCCATTTCCTGGTAAAAGACCCCGCTCTGTTGGAATCGCAATATCTCCGTTTGTAGAAATAAAGGTTGCTCCATTTCGAACTGCTAAGCAAGCAAGGGCTAATTTTTCATAATTGATACCCCGGTCAATTCCCATCACTACATAGTCAGGATTTTGCTCTTGAAGAGTTAAACCCCTTTCTAAAATGGCTTGACGAATTCCTTCTTCTCCCACAATGTAAACAGATGCATCTGATTTTTGATCATAAATATAATTTGCTGTTGCTTGGCTCGTTGTAAACACCTGATGATCCTCGGCTGGTATTTCAAACTTTCTAAGCTTCTCAGCCACCTGACTTGGGGCAGCAGATGAATTATTTGTAACAAATAAGTAAGGAATTCCTTTTTTATGTAAAGCTTGTACAAAATGACATGCCTCAAGAATTCGTTCTTTCCCTCGATACATCGTTCCATCTAAATCAATTAAGTATCCTTCATACTTCTTCATGTATGATCCTCCTCATATATAGTCTCATATAAAAATCGCCTCTATAAAAGAAGCGATTAGCTTTTAAACGCACTTACTGGCCCTAACTCATTTTCTAAGTAAGTTCTTATTGAGGAAGGGAATTTTTTGATTGTATGAAGCTCCTCATTCATGATCTGGACTAATTTTGAATGATCAACGGCAATATATTCCTGAACAAGTACCTTACGGAAAGCAATAATTTCTTTTAGAGAAATTGCCTCTTCCTTAGTAACGACAGACTCGTCCTCTAGGATATCAATAATGTCCTCGTAGCTTCCCGGGTCTCTCATAATAAAGCCATCTATCATGGCATTACCCACATCCAGAACTGACTCTATCATTAAATGTAGAATTCTCTCTAAGGAAAGCTTATATAATTCATCCTGCCACTCAGAGTGGTTTTCGTAGGTGATTGTTAACTTTTCTAAGTAGCTAAGTGTTAATTCCATTTTATCACGATCAATAAAATACATATTCATACCTCGCTTTCCTTAACTCTTTAATTACCAATTCTATAAAGTAGACACTAAACTTGGCATCATTGCCGGTCTAGCATAGAAATATCCTTGTGCCAAGTCCACATTATTCCGAGAGAGAACAGAAGCTTCCCCCTCTTTTTCTATACCTTCAGCAACCACAATAGATCCCGTTTCTTTAGCTATTAACAAAAGACCTCGTAACATAGATTCCTTAACCGTATTGGTGTCAATGTCCTGAATGACTGAACGATCAATCTTGATAATATCTGGTAATACTTCACTAATAGTATGCAGGCTAGAATAACCAGCACCAGTATCGTCTATTGCGATTCGAAAACCCATTTTTCTTAATGATTTGATATTTTCACTAAAGTGCTTAAAGCCTTCTATCGAATCTCGCTCTGTAATCTCAAATATTACTTGATAAGGATTCACATTTCTATACTTCAAAAGCATTCTATTTACTACCTTTATAAACCCAGGATTACTTAAAGTTATAGGTGTAAAGTTAATAAAAATTTGATGCTCGCGTTCAAACTTTATAATTTGTTCAAAGGCTTTTTCAAGCACGATGATTTCAAGGTCAAAAAGAAGATTTAACTGTCTTGCTACCGCAAACAATTGCAGAGGATTTTCTAGGTCTGTTCCTACCGGTCCTCGTGTTAGGATTTCGGAAGCAGTCGTCTTATTAGTCGCAACGTCAAAGATCGGCTGTGCCATCAACCTAAGATCCTTTTGATGAATAATTCGATTCATTTCAAATCTCAGCTCATTATATTGGGAGAAGGTCTTCTTCTCTGCCATCGAATTAGCTTGCTGATAGGCCTTCAATATTGCTTCTCTTGTGGAAGATTCCTTCTGTTCAATAAACATATAGCCTGTTTCAAACATGAAGACAACTTCTTTATACTCATTCGATAGTTTTACCAATACCTTACTTAATATTTCATTCATAAGCGTTTCAATCTCAAAAAACCGATCCTTGTCATGCTCAACCTTAATGATTAAGGCATGGCCATTATTTAGATGTTTATGTAAGCTTACAATACTGTGATCCGGAAATACGTTTCTTGCTGCTTGCAGAAATTCTTCTTTTAAAATCGATTTATACATTTTCACATCATAAATATCAGATGTTTGAATTAACTCATCTAAATTAGCGTGATTAAAAACAATGACAGCCGCTTGGTGCCCCTGTTGAAAACACTTATCCACACCCTCTACAATCGTATCTCGAATGATAAAGGAAGGTGGATAAAAACGAAGAAGCTTTTGTGGCAGGACTATTTTACCCCATTTTTGTATAACCTTCTTGTATGAATCCCAAGGTCTTAAATGCATACCGCTTCTCCTCCTAGAAGAACAAAACCACTTTTCCATTATTTTATCATATTTTGACAAATTTCGTACGAACATCTTCAAAAAACTACACATCGCTTACAAAAATAATAAAAGTAGTGGTAATATAGTAGGTACACAACTGTGTTAGGAGGACTATTATGGAACGGATGTTTTTATATGATGATACCGTACAAACTAGAACAAGATTTGTTAGCTTTATGGGGGAAAATCATCGATTTGATTTAGCAGTTATTATGTCAGATCGTTACTATGGGAAGCACCTAGTACTTGATATTCAAAGCTCTCGTTTTGCTATTATTGGGGCCGATGATTTAGACGAGCCTGGTTATATAGAGCATGCCTATAACCTAAATGAAGAAGATGCTGAGGAGTTACGTTCATTTTTATATGAAATCGTTTCTTAATTCATGATAATGTTCTTTTAGGGAAACCTATAATTGATAATCCCTAAAAGAGGTGATATCAATGGAAAACAATAAAGACAGAGACATGTATAGAGATTTTTCCAATGTTGAAACCATGCGGATGTACACTGTCCCAAATCATATGCCAGAAGGACCTTATGGCTGTCCCATTGGTGCTGATGAACCAGTTGGGAATAAACAGCAGACTCCTTGGTCAGACAGACAAAGACCATACAGTGCCTTTAATTATGAGTTTAAAAACCTTCATCAGGATATTCCAAGACAAGACCCTGGTTCACACCCAGTTCATGCTGATTCAGATGTTAATGAAGAAATGCCTTATACAACACATGAAGTAAGTCATAAAAAATAGAAATCGGCATTTGCCGATTTCTATTTTTTTACTTTTCTAAGTACAAAATAAGCACAACCAAAATTACAGTACTCATACAGATACTCTCTCAATGTACTAATTTTGGTATCATAGGTTGCTTTTTGGTTTTGATCATCAAAAAAGCCTCTAAGTCTTAATTGATTATATCCCCAGTCCCCTACAATAAAATCGTACCTATTTAAAATTTCACTATATCTATTACGAAATGCTTCCTCATTAAAGCCTTCACGATAGTCCTCAATGATTTCAAAGCTAACATTATTTATCTCAATCACTGTATTCACCTCTTATTGCCTTAATATTACCATAACTTGTAGATAATTCGCTACAACCCTTCACCAACAATTTCTAAGATGAAAATTGCACTTTTAGGTCACCCTACGTAATAAGGGGGTGTCTAAATTGAACAAAAGACTTTTATTAGCAACTGGATTTGTTTCGTTATCACTTTTGACTGCATGCCAATACGAGGCTTTCTCTGATGATCAAGAGTTTTATAAAGAATCCGGAAACGCGGTTCACATGACAGACAGAAATGAAACTTACAACACCAATAACCTTACTGGTATGGACAAAGATGATGTAGGAACAAACTATGGATATGTTCGTCATCAAAAAAGTCCAATCCCAGGAGACAATGGTGAATTAAATGAAATAGCTGCCATTGACCGTGAACAGATTGCGGACACAATTAGTAAGATGGCTGTGATGTTACCAAATGTAAACGATGTAGCAACCTTGGTAACTGACGAAGAAGTTTTAATTGCGTATAAAACGGATACAGAAAATCGCTTTGAAACAGCTGACCAGGTAAAGAAAACAGCTATGTCAGTTGTTCCACGTTTTTATCACGTGTATGTGTCCGATCAACCTAACATGATTGACGAAATACAAAGATACGGCAATCTTGATTCAAATAGCCGTGATATTGATCGTATTATGGATGTCACCATCAAGGAGATGCTTAATGCTCCACAAGGTAGAAAATTAAGTGATGGTGAGAATGCGAACGGTGAAATGATTAATGAGATGAACGATGGTGTTGGGGATGAAGATTATAACAACGGAACCAACATGAACAACAACAAAAACAACAATAATAACAACACCAATACTAATGGTAACGATACGAACAGAGTAAGAAACTTCAATAATGAAGGCATGACTGAGGATGACGAAGCAAATTATCGCAACAATCAACTATAACAAGAAACGGAAGCGCCCCGGCAAATGATGACAGGCTAGGTGCGCAACGTCCTGTTGCAACGCCTGCCTGACCTGCATCCTGCAGGCCGCAGGCATAGCAAATGTTCCTTAGAGAAAGTTTTATTCTCGAAGGGTTATTTGACCGAGGAAAAAGTGATTTTCCTTTTTCTTTCGAGGGGCTGGGTGCTGGAGATGGATTCACACCAAAAGTTTTACCATTCTCATAATAAAAACAAAAAAAAGGTCCAACTCCTTGGAGTTGGACCACTTTTATGCTTGCTTTGCTGCATTTACTTGTTCATCAGCATGATAGGAAGAACGAACCATTGGACCTGACTCACAATGACTAAATCCTTTGCTTAATGCTATTTCTTTTAGTTCAAGGAACTCGTCCGGGTGATAGTATTTTTCAACTTTTAAATGCTTCTTAGAAGGCTGTAGGTATTGACCAATTGTCATAATATTAACATTGTGTTCACGAAGATCATCCATAGTTGCAATAATATCTTCTTTTGTCTCACCAAGTCCTACCATGATGCTTGATTTAGTTGGTATTTCTGGTTGCATCTCTTTAGCTCTACTTAAAAATTCTAAAGATCTATCATATTTAGCTCTAGCTCTAACACGGTCTGATAATCGTCGAACCGTTTCTATATTATGATTCAAAATATCAGGCTTTGCATCCATGAGTGTCTTCAAGTTCTCATAAACACCATTCATGTCTGAAGGTAAAACCTCTATACTTGTAAAAGGATTCTTCCTTCTAACTGCTCTTACTGTTTCAGCAAAAACTCCAGCTCCGCCGTCCTTAAGATCATCACGTGCTACTGCTGTTATTACAGCATGCTTTAAGCCCATTAACTGAACACTATCGGCAACACGTTCTGGCTCTTTCCAATCTAACTCATTAGGAAGGCCTGTCTTAACTGCACAAAAGCGACATGCTCTTGTACAAACATCTCCTAAAATCATAAAGGTTGCAGTCTTTCGAACTGCCCAACACTCATGAATATTGGGACATCTTGCTTCTTCACACACTGTATGGAGATTTTTTTCCCTCATCATCTTTTTGAGACCCGTATAATTTTCATTTGTATTTAATTTGATCTTTAACCAGTCAGGCTTTCGAACGTATTCCTCATTCTGGGCCACATTAATCACTCCTGTATGTAAATCTAATTTCTGTTCCTTTTATACCTTAACCCACTTTACCATATAGACCACAATTTATCCAATGAGTTCTTTTACTACTGTATCAAGGAATTACTACTTTTACCATTAATTCGCATTTATGTTTTCACCCTTTCTTCTGCAAACTAATGTAAGAAAACTTTACTTGCTTTTAGTTCTAAACCTAGAAATTAGATTCTACTTTTCTGCGGAGCAAATGTATCTTAGGTCCATATGGCTTAACAGAGTAATACCAAAACCGGTACTCATGAAACATACCTATGAGGAAAAAATCAGAGCGTAAAACGTTACATCTCACTATTCAAAAAAGCGTATGTTCAAAAGGACTACTTGTCTTTTTTAGAGCACGAATGAAAGGAGTAGAAATAGTGAAAAGGTTTTTAGTGATGCTACTTATCTTTTCTATCATTACCCCATCATTAGCAACTGCAGCAGAGAAAACGGATCAGGAAAAGCTATATGAAACAAGAATGGACTTATATCAAAAAACAGAAGCCATTACACATATTCCTTGGTATTATCTTGCTGCCATTGATCAATATGAACGTAACCTCCGCTACTCAAGAAAAGATTTACCAAAGCCAGATGGCGCCATTGGCATTTATTTTTCTCCAGAAATATGGAGTGGTGCTGTTAATCCTAATAAAGAGGATACAGATCCCTTTACGATTCATTCATTTGCAGGCTTTGGCCTAGATGGAAATGGAGACGGTAAAGCCAAACGTCTAGACGATGAAGATGTCTTATACACGATGGCACATTTCATCGAGACATATGGAACGAGTCACGATGACATAAAGATAGCCTTATGGGATTACTATCAACGTGATAAAACTGTAGGGATTATTCTAGGTCATATGCAAGTTTTTAAAAAGTTTGGAACAGTAGCCTTGGATAAACATGCCTTTCCTGTACCTCTGAGAAGCAACCACAGTTATAAAAATACCTGGGGTGACCGAAGAGGTTGGGGTGGACGAAGAACTCATGAAGGTACCGATATTTTCGCAAGCTACGGTGTACCCGTTCGCTCTACTTCTTACGGTATTGTTGAAATAAAAGGATGGAACAAGTTCGGCGGATGGCGTGTCGGGATAAGAGATTTAAATAATACGTATCACTACTATGCTCACTTAAATGGATTTGCAAAGGATCTGCAGGTTGGGCAAATTGTAGAGCCGGGTATGATAATTGGATCGGTGGGAAGCTCTGGTTATGGACCACCAGGAACTGCTGGAAAATTCCCACCACATCTTCATTACGGAATGTACAAAGATAATGGATATACAGAATGGTCATTCGATCCATACCCACATTTACGATCATGGGAGAGACAAGAGCGTGCAAGAAGGTAATAAATAGCAACCTTTAGCAGTCCAATTGTACTAATTGGACTGCTATTTTTTTGAAAACGACTAAGACATTTATGCTTTTAGATTGTATGAGCTCTTCTACATTTTTGGGGATGCTTCGTTTCCTGCAACAAGTGCAAATACAGGCGATATTACTGAGGAAGCAATTAATATTCCTGATTTCACCTTTACAGGCTGTTATTGTAAAAATGTCCCTCCCTTTCTTAACTGCTCTCATTAATACTTCTGAACATCCTAGACAGGACAATTCACCACAAGAGAAGGAGGTTAAGTTTTCTTCTCTTGTTGTAGAAATCCTTACATACTGTTCATCATATCTAGCATATGGTTTCCAATAGAATTACCATATTGTTATAATTATTCCAATGTAAAATAATCCTTTTGTATACTGTTATTGTTATAAACAAACAATTAAAAAGACATTGGAAGGAGATGATTACATGACGTATCTCATATTATTAATAGGATTTGCTCTCTTAATTAAAGGCGCTGATTATTTTGTAGAAGGTGCTTCAAAGATCGCTCAAACTTTGAGAGTTTCACCAATGTTAATCGGCTTAACGATCGTAGCCTTTGGAACAAGCGCTCCGGAAGCATCAGTCAGTTTTATTGCTGCTTTTGACGGAAACAGTGACGTAGCAATTGGAAATGTGGTTGGAAGCAACATCTTTAATGCAACTTTCATTTTAGGAGTAACAGCAGTTGTCTTTCCTTTGGCAGTTCAGAGCGAGACAATTAGAAAAGAAATACCATTTGCTCTGCTGGCAGCCGTTTCGTTGATCGTTTTAATTAGTGATATTCAACTTCAATATTCAGACGTTAATATAATAACGAGAACTGAAGGAATCCTTTTACTATTATTCTTTGCTGTTTTTCTTTACTATGTATTTGAGATGGCAAGAAACAATCGGGACCAAACTGAAACGATTACTTCTGATACCGTCAATACATCATGGGTGAAAAACCTTATATTTACTATTGGTGGACTTGTTGGAATTGTGGTAGGTGGTAGCCTTGTAGTCGAAAATAGTATTGAAATCGCTCTTTCACTCGGGATGAGTGAAACTCTAGTTGGCTTAACGATCGTTGCTGTAGGAACTTCGCTTCCTGAGTTGGTCACATCTATAACCGCTGCTATAAAAAAACAGACTGAGATTGCATTGGGTAACATTATTGGTAGTAACATCTTCAATATCTTTTTCATACTAGGAGCCTCAGCAACGATTCATCCATTAGCTGTTGATCCAAAGATATTTCTAGATATGTGGCTTATGATCTTTGTTACATTTTTATTACTCATACTTTCAAGAACAAATCATAAAATCTCAAAGCTAGAAGGTGCTATTTTAGCCATTATCTACATCATTTACGTTACCTATATTATTATCCGAAATTAAGCAACGTAAAGTACCTTCACCTAACAAATTTTTGTACGAACAAAGCAGAA
The DNA here is from genome assembly GCF_011008845.1 of Bacillus mesophilus. Lineage (GTDB taxonomy): Bacteria > Bacillota > Bacilli > Bacillales > SA4 > Bacillus_BS > Bacillus_BS mesophilus. The sequence continues at coordinate 71,685 of NZ_JAAIWM010000003.1, forward strand.
AAAAAAAACGACAGGTGCCATCACCTGTCGTTTACTTTTTTATTTATCCATTCTGTTTCGCTTTCTTAACCGCATGAGTAATGCTCGCTGCCAAGCCACCCCAGATAATTACGATTCCTAAGACCATCATAAATACAGCACTTGCTCCCATTATTTAGATACCTCCTTTTGATCTGGTACAGCTAACTTTTGCTTTTCCCATTTAAATAGAGAGAACAAAATTCCTACGACAATCGCAAGACCCGCTACTACCCAACCAGAGGTCACTAGGAATGATAATGGATAACTACCATCACCGTAGTATGTTTCTGGATTTAAGTTCGTTCTGATATTATCAAACATCATATAGCCTAATACAACTGGAGTAATGACACCTAAGCAAATTCTCCACCAAGTACCAAGCATCATGTCAGAAATTCCATTTGCATGTGATTGAAGATTTTTAAGCTCTCTGAAGATCCATGCGATTGCTACTACTTCAACTAAACCTGCTAACGTAATACCGAAGTTATTGATGAAATAGTCCGCAACATCTAGGAAGTTTAGTCCGCCTCTTGTTGCAAAAAGAACGGAAACCAATGCCGCTAGACCTCCACCAATCATGACTGATTTTGCACGCGATACATTAAATTTATCTTGGATACCAGCAATGAACGTTTCTACAATGGAAATTAATGAGGTCAATCCGGCAAGTACTAGTGAAGCAAAGAATAAGAAGCCGAAAAGTCCACTAAACGCTGGCATTTCATTGATTATTTGTGGGAATACAATAAACGCTAATCCTACACCTGAAGATGCAACTTCTGATACCGGCTGATTAAGTTGCACTGCCATGAATCCTAATGCACTGAATACCCCAATACCAGCAAGAAGTTCAAAGGATGAATTCCCAAAACCAGTAATAAATGCATTATTTGTAATATCCGATTTCTTTGGTAAATAACTAGAATAAGTAATCATGATAGCGAAAGCAATTGATAAACTAAAGAAAATTTGTCCATATGCAGCTACCCATACTTTACCATCCATAATTTTACTCCAGTCTGGAGTAAAGAATGCATTTAAACCTTCAGCTGCACCATCTAAAGTAACGGCACGAAGCACCACGATTAAGAATAGAACAATTAACAAAGGAATACATACTCGGTTAATCATTTCAATTCCTTTTTTAACACCTTTGAATAATACCCCTAACGTAATAGCCCAAACAATAAGTAATGGTATGAATACTCCAGGTACTAATCCTCCTAATTCACCAGGAGCTGCTACTTGAAGATACTCACCAATTAAGAAACCAGCTGTATCTGTTCCCCAATTTTGATTAAATGAAAATACAGAGTAAGACATAGCCCATGCAATTATAACTGGGTAATAACAAGCGATGACGAATGAGATTGCAACTTGCCACCAGCCAATCCATTCTGCTTTTTTGTTTAATCTTGCAAGTGAAAGTGGCGCGGACCCACGATACTTATGACCTAGTGTAAATTCTAGAATTAATAGTGGAATACCCGCTGTTAAAAGTGCAAACAAGTATGGAAGAAAGAATGCTCCTCCACCATTATCATAAGCGACATACGGGAATCTCCAAATGTTTCCCAAACCTACTGCAGAACCGACAGCTGCCAAAATAAAACCTGCTCTCGTTCCCCATTGAGGGCGATTATCCATCTACAAAACCTCCTGTTTTTTTACCTATATCCCGCTTATATTCCGGAAAAAGGTAATTTAAATTTTCTGATTATTAATTTATATCATAAAAATTGGACAATATGCTAGACTTTTTTTTATTGTGCCTAATAAATATTTTCATCACTATCTTGAAAAACTAAAACTAGTTAAGTGTGATTTGCTAAAAGTTATAACCGTTTACTGTCTTAATATATAGCAATAATTCTGTTTTTTCTGGTCATCGATGGTTTAGTCTGTTAACAATGAGGAGGTTTTAGATATGAAAGAAAAAAATTTGACCAACGACACTAAAGAGTCTTCTGAAATTTGTGAGTCCATCACTGAAGATCGTTATTTTTGGAACGAGCTCCATATTATCGTTGAAGATGGAGTGAATGCAAGTAAAGATGAGTAAACAGAAAAAGGCAGACAAAATTGTCTGCCTTTTTCTATGTGATTTTAAGAATTTTTTATAAATGTTAATTTGAGATATCAATCGATGGATCAACTCCATCACCGCCATTCCAAAAGTCTGGTACATCTCCAGGGAGCATGACTCTGCCAATCGGAATAACATTTTTTAATTGATGTACATCCGTAGCGAATGGAACAATGACTTGAACATTTACGATAATCTCTAGAGATACCTTTATTAGAACATTATTAATTCCAACTTCTTCTTCTTCATGAATAATATTTGTACTAGTTGACCCTACTGTTGCGAACTTAACAGGAATCTTGGGCCCTAGGTTACCTAAAATAGCCACACCAGTTGCAATACCCACTGGGATTTCGCGGATTATTCCATTAGCGAGGGCTTCCTCATTTTCTAAAATTTCAATATCTGATAAGATACCAAGTTCCTTTAACTTCCCCTGTTCGGCAAGCTCTAAGTTTTGCTGAACAAGATTAGTTGTTTCAGAAGTAATTCTGTTAACCATGGCGGTATTCTCACTAACCATAGTTATATCTCCACTTCCATTTTCTTTTGTAATCCAAAGTTTCTCTACATCTATTCCTTCGACTACTTTTTGATTGACTGCTTTATTAATAGCAAGTGTAGCAATTTCTTCCGTTTCAACTCTTGCATATTCTCTTAATGCAGGCTCTATCCCTTTGTTTAAGATTAAGACACCAAATGCAGTTGAAAACATGAACATGACAAATGTAAGTAAGAAAACATAACGAAAAGGTAGTGGACCTTTTCCTTTTCGCGGTGGGTTAATTCCACGAAACTTTGCCAAGCTGATCCCCCCTTACAAGCTAATGTATGCAGGAGATGTACAAGATAAGCCATATTTTCCCTATAAAATTTTTGAGGCTAGACCTTCTAAAATCAATACTTTATCTAAATAGAAAAAAAGACCAAAATTCATTTGGTCTCAAATTGTTTATAAAATATATATTAGATTTTTTCCTCATCCCCAGTTAACTGATCCGAAACTAAGCTACATTTAACAATCATCAAGTCCAGTTCTTTTGTCAGATCAACTTCATAAGAATCTACGATCACGTTTTCTTCTTCTAAAATACGAATAACTGGACGGTCACAGTATCCAGTATTTTGTCTTGCTACTACACCTGTTCTTCCATCATGTAGAGTTACCGTTAGCCCTTCTGGATAGACAACAATTGCTCTCCGAAATGCATTTATAATCTCTACGTCAAATAGTTTTCCTGCACCAGCATAGAGAATCTCGAGTCCCTCATGTGGAAGCATGGCAGGACGGTAAGAACGATTGGAGGTTACCGCATCAAACACATCTGCGACAGCGAGAATCTTCCCAAACAGATGAATGTCAGGACCCTTAACTCCTCTTGGATATCCAGACCCATCTAACCTCTCATGATGCAATAGAGCACAATGCGCAGCCGTCAAAGATATAGTAGGAATGTTTTTAATAAGCTCATAGCCGTAAAAAGAATGTTTTTTCATCTCTTGGAATTCATCTTCCGTTAGTCTTCCGGGCTTTGATAAGATGTCAGCAGGAATCATCATCTTTCCTACATCATGTAGAAGGGCACCAAGTCCTAATGCCTCTAGCTGTTTTTCTTTTAGCTTTAACTCCATCCCAATCTTTAACGAGTATAAGGTCACATTAAAGGAGTGTGAAAAAATATAATGATCATAAATCATAACCTCGGATAATAAAGAAAGCAACTCTTTACTTCCCTTTAGCTCAGATAGTACCGAGTGAATAACTCCCTTAAACTCCTTTGTTGATTTTTCAAGTATATAGGCATGCTCGATTGGTTTACCCGACTTTATTTGTTTGAATGTATTCTCAATTGATTTGATGGACTTGTTATGTATCTTGTCCGAAACTGTATTTTTAGATTTAATATCCTTCGTTCGTCGATCTGCAATATACAAAAAAGTAATGCCGAGCTCTTGTAAGCGTCGAATCATTCCACTAGTTAATGGTATACCTTGATTTATCAGTATGTTCCCTTTTTCGTTAAAAACAGCTTTGTCCAAAATCATTCCGGGCTTTAAGTATTTCGTTGATACTAAACGCATTAGCCTACCCCTTATTCTCCGCAAATCCATAATATTAGTATAGTATATACCAACTTTACAAGGAAATAGAAATTTTTACTTAAAATCCTTTATATACACAGCAGAACCTGCCAATATCGTATTGGCAGGTTTTTATATGAACTACTTTAATCTCTATTATTTAAAGCATTTTAATTAAAGCTTCTCTACCGATGGTGCCTACAGAAATGCCGAGGTTCTCCGCTTCATGTGTTACCGATTCAAGAGGAGCATCTAGAAGTTGTTCAATTGTTCTAACCCCAACTGCTCTTCCTGCAATGATACCACGGTCCTTTAGCTTCTCATTTAGCAAGCCAACATCCAAAGCACCACACATAATATAGCCTTTTTCTGTTGTAACGGCCATAAAATTAGTTTTAGGAAGTTTTACAGTAATAGCCGTGAACTGATGTCCATCGATTATAATTGGTGTCATCGTTACCATTATTCACACCCCTTTCCTCCATATCAATTTATGATGAAGGAAAGAAAACCGTTCATAGTTCTATGTGTTTTTTAATAATTTCCACTGTAATAGATCTCTCAGCATTTCTGGAAGGTAATATTGCTTTTCCTTAGAATGAGAAATCTCTGGATACAACCCTCCAAAAGTAAACATATCAAGTGTCGCAACTATATATTCTCGCTCAGGGTTTATCGCCTCACCATTGACTAAAATTGAGGTAACATGTGGAAGCCCGTCAGCCATAACTACAGTTTCCACCTCAACACCTGCATACACCATTTTACCGAGTACTTTTCCTCGGAAACCAAACCCTTTCATCTTTAACTGTTCCATTCTCGGAGTCGCTGCTTGAAGAATTACTTCTTTCAACTGATCTCCTTTAAGATGTACCTTACAGGGGTTGATTGGATGAGGACAAATGCGGTGTAGGTCCCCTAGCGTTACTTTTCCTCTAGGTAAGGAATCTAATAAAACGCCCGCATTAATCATACCAATTTCACCCTCACACCATTCCCGGATAGCCTCAGCTAACAAATTAGCTAAGGTCGAGGGTTTATACCATTCTACCTCTAAAGGGGAGTCAATATAGGCGACTTCTTTACTAAGCACTCTAGAAGCCCTCTCTGCCTCCTCCTGTAGTGTCGAAAGAGTTTCATAACATTCTTCTTGGCCTTCTATTGAGACCACTTTAGGCTCAATGCTACTGATTTTATTAGCGGTTGTATCAATAGTGAGCTTAACATACCCTACATTCATGCCAAATTTCCCAGCACCACAAAGGATTGTATTTTCAACTTCTTCTCCATCTGGAAGTAGGTGATGAGTATGAGCCCCTAATATAAGATCAACGCCTTCAACTTCTCTAGCAATTCGCTCGTCATCATTAATACCAAGGTGAGAAAGTAAAATGATACAATCTGCGCCCTGCTGCTTAACCTCCTGAATTAGTGAAGGTACTATTTCGAAGGGAGAGACTACATCCCAACCAAGAAGTTGATAAAATTTTTGAAAAGGAACCGTAAGACCAATGAGACCTATGTTGATGCCAGCTGATGATTTGTGTATTGAATATGGTTTAACCCAAGAAGGAGTTCGCCCATTTTGTTCAAATAAATTTGAAACTAGAACTGAAAAATTTGCTTCTGAATATAAGGAGTCTAACTGATCCTTTGATAAAGTAATCCCCTCATTATTACCAATGGTTGCATAGTTATATCCTAACTCATTCATTAATCGAACATTAGCCTTACCGAGCGTTGCTTCTGTAATAGGATGAAAGCGATCCATATGGTCCCCAATATCTAATACAATCATCTCCTCTTGTTCACGTTGATGCACTTCTCTTCTCTGCTTAATATAACTCACAACTTTAGGCCAATTTTCAAAATGACTATGTAAGTCATTAATATGGTATAGATGAATATGTTTCATGTTTACACCTCAACTATTATAGAAGACCATCTATAATCATTCTCAATCCAAAAATAAATAAAAACAATCTTAGTAATCGTACGACAGTAACTGGTTTTAATCTTGTGTTAATATAGACCCCGATCTTTGCTCCTAGATATGCACCTGGAACTAGCATAATTGTTAAGAGCCAGTCAATATTCCCAAGAAACAGATGTGTTAATGAACTTGTGAAAGAGGAAAGTAAAATCATGAACATCGAGGTTGCTACGGCTATATGTGGTGGAAACCTGAACAGTAATAGCATCGCAGGTACCATTAGAGCACCTCCGCCAATCCCAAATATTCCAGATGTAAAACCTACCACAAAAGAGATGAAAACTGCTAACGGCAAATGGTATCCATACTCATAAGTAGTTCCATCGCGATCAATATATACTTTTTTTAAGCTATTACTATTGGAGGATCGTGTAATAGGACTTAATCGATTTTGCATAAAAAGAAGAAAAGAAATGAGGATAATAAAAAGGCCAAAATATAATGAAAATGTTGTGGCATTTAAATATCCATTCACCCATGACCCAAACACTCCACCTGGTCCACTGCCTATAAAAAACAGGAGACCGCTTTTTATATCCACATTACCCTTTTTATAATAACTAAGAGTAGAAGATAAACCAGTCGCTATTACCGCTACCAAAGAGGTACCTACGGCTAGTTGAGGTGTCATATCACCAATTAACCCGTAGCTTCCTAGGTATAGTAATGCAGGGACAACGATTACTCCACCACCTAGTCCCATCAGACTTCCAATAATTCCTCCAACAAGTCCTACTATAAACAATATGAACCATTCCATATATTAAACCGTCCTTAGAAAGAATTAGCAAGTGCTTCCTTGGAGGAAGGCGATTGCTTAGTCTTTTATGCGTTAGAGAAGTTAATACTTATCCTATTAACTAAAGGCTCTTTTCTAAAAAATTGTTGCTTTTCAATCACATATGTCCAAGAATTCTCCTTTTTTATCTGTAAAATCGAGTTTTACTAGTTAGAAAAGAGCAACTTTCTCTATTTAAAGCACGGGACAATGTACTACCAAGTAAAAATCCGGATTTTAGGATTTTTACGAAAGCAACAATCTATACGAAAATAGCCTAACTAAAATAGGTTTAGCTGTCGTGGTGCCAATCCGTCGTAATCAATCCCCAGAAGTTTCATCAACTGCTTTGCATTATCAGCAGCATCTCCTCCAGAATTATTATTAAACAGTATGTATAGCTCTTTGCTTTCCTTGTTTAACTCTTGTATTCTGTCCACCCATTCTAGTAGTTCTTTTTCATTATACCGATATAAATATCGAACCTCACGCCAATTGGCTCCATTAGGCTTTGTCCATCCATGAACATTTCGACCATGAAAACGAATAAGTGTTTGATCCTTAGACGTTGCTTCTAGCACCATAGGAATAGAGCCAGAACCCGCCTGAGGCTCATCACATATACTATGAATCCATCCTTCTTCTCTCATAAATAAAATGGTCTTATCTCTCATTGCCCCAGTAAACCAAGATTGATGTCGGAACTCTAATGCACAGGGGAGCTCATTCATCTTACTTTTACAATATCGTAAGTATTGTACATTCTCTTTATTGCACTCAAACCAAGGGGGAAACTGGAATAGAATCATTGCCAATTTACCTTGTTCCTGATAAATACTAGCTGATTCAATAAAAGCATCAAACATTTCATCAGTCGCTTTAAAAGGAAGCTCTCCCCGCTGGTGTCCCGTCATCCCTTGATAAGCTTTAACTATAAACTTAAAAGTAGCTGGAGTTTCCTTCAACCAACGTTCAGTATTTTTACGAGGTTGAATCGCATAAAAAGAAGCATCCACTTCTACTATAGGAAAATGCCCAGCATAGGCTTGTAATTTATCTCGTGGTGAAATGGGTGTCTCATAGAGCGAATCTTGATCTCCCCATCCGGTTACACCAATATAAATCATGAAGACTAACTCCTTTAATTAATATCTACTTAATATGATAACTTAAAGGTTAAATACTTCAAACAATTAGGGATTATTTCTTTTATGTAAAGGGGTTTTGGTGTTTTATAAGGGGGATGAAGGGCATATCGTTTGTTGTATTAGGATCACCGGAGTTGAATTTTAATTTTATGCATCACTTTTCGGCGTTTATGCACCAAAATTTAAATATATGCACCATTTTCAGGATTTATGCGCCAAATTTTACTTATATGCGTCAATTTCGGGATTTATGCGCCAAATAATGATTCCGCACCCAAACGAACCCACCAAAAACCAAACAAAAGCTCGCTTCAAGAGAAGCGAGCTTTTCCAAACTATTATTAACCAATAGAACCTTCCATCTCGAACTTAATCAGACGGTTCATTTCAACAGCATATTCCATTGGAAGTTCTCTCGTAAATGGTTCAATGAAGCCCATAACGATCATTTCAGTTGCTTCTTGCTCAGAGATACCACGGCTCATTAGATAGAATAACTGTTCTTCTGATACCTTCGATACCTTTGCTTCGTGTTCAAGTGAAATGTTGTCGTTTAGGATTTCGTTGTATGGAATCGTATCTGAAGTAGATTCGTTGTCCATGATTAATGTGTCACATTCGATATTTGAACGTGCTCCATCCGCATTACGACCAAAGTGTACAATTCCACGATATGTTACTTTACCGCCCTGCTTAGAGATTGATTTAGAAACAATCGTAGAAGATGTGTTTGGTGCTAAATGTAGCATTTTAGCTCCAGCATCTTGATGCTGTCCTTTACCTGCTAATGCGATTGATAAAGTCATACCACGAGCACCTTCACCCTTAAGGATGACTGCTGGGTATTTCATTGTAAGCTTGGAACCGATGTTTCCATCAATCCATTCCATCGTCGCATTTGCTTCACAAACTGCACGCTTTGTAACAAGATTGTATACGTTATTTGCCCAGTTCTGGATCGTTGTATAACGGCAGTACGCATCCTTCTTGATGATGATTTCAACTACCGCACTGTGTAAAGAGTTTGTCGTATACACTGGTGCTGTACAACCTTCAACATAGTGAACATGTGCGCCTTCATCAACGATGATTAAAGTACGTTCAAATTGCCCCATGTTTTCAGAGTTGATACGGAAGTATGCTTGTAAAGGTGTGTCTACCTTAATTCCTTTTGGAACATAGATGAATGATCCACCAGACCATACTGCAGAGTTTAACGCAGAAAACTTATTATCTGCAGGCGGAATTACTTTTCCAAAATGCTCACGGAAAAGATCTTCATTTTCCTTAAGAGCAGTGTCGGTATCTTTGAACACAATTCCTAGATCTTCTAGATCCGATTGCATGTTGTGATAAACAACCTCTGATTCATACTGTGCAGAAACACCGGCAAGATACTTTTGTTCAGCTTCTGGAATACCAAGCTTATCAAATGTTGCCTTGATTTCTTCTGGTACTTCATCCCATGAACGCTCAGACTTTTCTGAAGGCTTTACATAATAAGTAATCTCATCAAAGTTTAAGCTTGCCATATCTCCGCCCCACTGAGGCATAGGCATTTTATAAAATTGCTCTAATGACTTCAGACGGAAGTCAAGCATCCATTGTGGTTCATTCTTCATACGTGAGATTTCTTCAACAATCTCTTTTGTAAGTCCACGCTTTGATCGGAAAATGGAAACATCTTTATCCGCAAAGCCATATTTGTAATCACCGATTTCAGGTGCTTTTTTAGCCATTTATCGTTCCCTCCGTTCGATTTAGAAAAGCGGAAGCACCCCGTTCAGCCCCGACAAGCAAATGTTCCTTGGACAAAGAAAAGGTGATTTTCCTTTTATTTGTCCAAGGGTTATTTGACCTCGAGGGGCTGGGTGCTGTAGCTAGACAAGTCTATTTACCCACTTTTGTGTTGAATTAATTCTCTTGACTATGAATCCCTTTTTCCATGGCCTTCCATGCTAGGGTGGCACACTTGATTCGGGCCGGGAACTTAGAAACTCCTTGAAGAGCCTCTATATCTCCTAAGTCTATACTATCATCATATTCCTTACTCTGCATGATGTCCGAGAATATTTTCGATAGCTCTAAGGCAGTGTCTATAGTTTGCCCTTTAATAGCTTGTGTCATCATGGATGCAGATGAAAGAGAAATCGAACAACCTTCACCATCAAATTTAACCTCTTCTACTTTACCATCGACCACTTTCATATGGATCTGAATTCGATCTCCACAAGTAGGATTATTCATATCAATGGTGATATTTCCATCCTCAAGAGATCCTTTATTTCTAGGATTCTTATAATGATCCATTATAACCTGTCTGTAAAGAGTATCTAAATTATTAAAAGACATTGCTGAAATACTCCTTTGTCTTTATTAATCCATTTACTAGCTGATCAATTTCATCTTCAGTATTATAAAGATAAAAGCTTGCCCTTGCAGTAGCTGAAACTTTCAGCCATTTCATTAGAGGTTGAGCACAGTGATGACCGGCTCTAACAGCAATGCCCTCTGCGTCTAGAACAGTAGCCACATCATGAGGATGAACATCATCCATCGTGAATGTAACAAGTCCCGTTCTTTCCTTAGGTCCATAAATCTTTAGACCTTCAATCTCAGCCATACGTTCAGAAGCATATTTAGCAAGCTTTTGATCATGAGCATTGATATTATCTAACCCAATTTCCTCTAAGAAATCTATGGCAGCGCCAAGTCCAATTGCACCTGCAATGATAGGCGTACCAGCTTCAAATTTCCAAGGAAGCTCTTTCCAAGTTGAATCTTGAAGCTCAACGAAATCTATCATCTCTCCACCAAATTCAACAGGTTCCATCTTTTCAAGAAGCTGTTTCTTTCCGTAAAGGACACCGATTCCAGTTGGTCCACACATTTTATGACCAGAAAAAGCAAAGAAATCACAGTTTAAATCTTGAACATCAATCTTCATATGCGGTGTACTTTGTGCCCCGTCGACTACCATAATCGCTCCGTTTTGATGAGCAATTTCAGTTAGTTCTTTGATTGGGTTAATGACACCAAGTACGTTTGAAACATGCATAATGGAAACAATCTTTGTATTAGACGTAATTGTATTTCTTGCCTCTTCTAATGAGATGGATCCATCCTCTTGAAGTGGAAGGTACTTTAGAGTAGCTCCAGTTTTCTTCGCAACCTGTTGCCAAGGGATTATATTACTATGGTGCTCCATATACGTGATGACAATTTCATCCCCGCTTTTTAGTGTTTCACGGGCATAGCTTGTAGCCACTGTATTAAGAGCTGTAGTCGTCCCACGTGTAAAGATAATTTCTTCCATTGAGGATGCGTTGATAAATTTTCTAATCTTTTCTCTTGCACCTTCATAGCCATCTGTTGCACGTGTCCCTAGAGTGTGAACTCCTCTATGAACATTCGAGTTGTACTCTTTGTAATACTTTTCAAGAGCTTCAATCACTCGGAGCGGTTTTTGAGAAGTAGCCGCACTATCTAGATAGACAAGCTTTTTACCATTTACCTGCTGATCCAAAATAGGGAACTGACTACGGATATACTTGATATCCATTAGCGTACTTTCCTTTCAATGATCTCGACTAGCTGCTTTTTAACTCCTTCAATAGGTAGTTCGTTAACAACTGGTGCAAGGAAACCATGAATAACAAGACGCTCTGCTTCTCTTTGTGGAATTCCACGGCTCATTAGATAGTAAAGCTGTAAAGGATCAACGCGACCAACCGATGCAGCATGTCCTGCTGTAACATCATCTTCGTCGATTAGAAGAATTGGATTCGCATCTCCTCTAGCCTTTTCACTTAACATAAGAACACGTGAAGACTGTTCAGCATTTGACTTAGTCGCACCGTGCTCTATTTTTCCAATTCCATTAAAGATAGAGGAAGCAGCATCTTTTACAACACCATGCTTCAGGATTTGACCATCAGAATGCTTTCCAAAGTGAATGACACTTGTTGTGAAGTTTTGCTTCTGATCACCACGTCCAACCGTTACAGTCTTCGTGTCTGCAGAAGAACCATCACCAATTAGATGAGTAACGTTCTCAGAAATTGTATTACCATCATTCATTAAACCAAGAGCCCATTCCAATCTTCCGTCACGGCCAACAATACCCTTACGATTTACGTAAGTTGTAATTCCAGCAGCTAGGTGATCTACAGCACCAAATGTAACTTTAGCATTTGTTCCTACAATAACTTCTGCCACAATATTAACAATCGCGTCACTTGTGCTTGAAGTAGAAACGTAGTTTTCTACATATGTTACAGAGCTGTTATCTTCAGCCACTACAAGAACATGGTTGAATAAATTAGCTTCTTTGCTGTTCTGAACATAGATTGCTTGAAGTGGTACTTCAACCTCTACATTCTTTGGTACATAAACGAATGCACCACCATTTACAAGAGCAGCATGTAAAGCTGTAAGTTTATGGTCATTTACCTTAACAGCCTCGTTCATGAAATACTTTTTAAGTAATTCTGAATGCTCACGAGCTGCTGTATGAATATCTGTAAAAATAACACCTTTACTAATCAAGTCATCTGATAGAGTCTTAAAAGCAACTCCCTGATCTTGTTGAACTAGTAGGTTTTTATTTGCTTCTTCTGTATCAATTAGAGCTTTTACGCTTTCAGAAAGCTCATCAATTGTTCCAACTGCTTCACTTTTTACTACATGATTTTGGAACTGAGTGAAGTTCCAATTTTCAATCTTCGTTTTATCTGGCTTTGGTAAAGGTAGATCTTCAACTTTAGCGAGAGCTTGTAAGCGAAGTTCTAACAGCCATTCCGGTTCTCCCAACTCTTTAGAGTAGTTACGGATATATTCCTGGTCGAATGGTAGTTTCGTCTCTAGTGTCATTTAGTAATCCTCCTAACCGCTTACGCTTCTACTGTTTCGTCTTCGATACCTAGCTCTTGCTTAATCCAATCATAGCCCTCTGCCTCTAAACGGTGTGCTAGCTCTGGACCACCTGATTTAACAACACGACCAGCCATCATTACGTGTACATGATCTGGCGTAATATAATTTAATAAACGTTGATAGTGAGTAATGATTAGACAGCCAAAGTCATCACCGCGCATGTTGTTGATTCCGTTAGAAACAACCTTTAGCGCATCGATATCAAGACCAGAGTCAATCTCATCTAAAATCGCAATTTTCGGCTCAAGCATAGTTAACTGAAGAATTTCATTACGCTTCTTCTCTCCACCTGAGAATCCTTCATTTAAATAACGCTGTGCCATGTTTGGATCCATTTCAAGAAGCTCCATGCTCTTATCCATTGTACGAATAAACTTCATTAATGAAATTTCTTCGCCTTCTTTACGACGTGAATTAATAGCAGAACGTAAGAAGTCAGCGTTTGTTACTCCACTAATCTCACTTGGATATTGCATAGCTAGGAATAGACCTGCACGTGCGCGCTCATCTACTTCCATTTCTAATACATCTTCTCCGTCTAGCGTGATGCTACCTGAAGTAATTTCATATTTAGGGTGACCCATGATTGCTGATGAAAGTGTAGATTTTCCTGTTCCGTTTGGACCCATTACTGCATGAATCTCTCCACCCTTAATTTCAAGATTCACACCCTTTAAAATCTCTTTACCATCGATTGAAACATGAAGATCCTTAATTGTTAAAGTAGAACCCATAGTGCAATACCTCCATTATTTTAAACAATATTATGTCGTTTTGAATGAATTTTACGGTCATTCTCACTTTATTCTCATTCTAATCTTATACTATTTAAAAAATAATATCAAATTTAGAAAACTATCAAGCTAATCCAATTTCTTATGTAATCTTTAAGCTTAAAATGAGACATTTTTTATTGTAACAAAAAGATCCAATCAACGTAAGTGGACAAGCTTAATCAATTTAAATTTGTAAAGTTTTTATAGAAGACTTCGTTTACAGAGATATTGTTTGCTTGTTATAGAATCCTCATCCAAAAAATCTAGTTGCCTCATATAAAATAAAAAATACAACCAATAACCTTCTTAAAATATAAAATCAGCCACAATTAATATGGCTGATCTCACTTTAATTATGATAAAAGCTCTTACGATCGATTTCTTCAATCATTCGTCTGCTTTCTCTATATTCTTCTTGTCGTTTTTGTTCAATTTTAAGTCGCTGGGCTAGATTGTTGCTATACTCCTCATAGCAAACTCTATACTTAAGGTACATGGCCTTTTCCATTTCGGTTGTATAGTTAAGTTCTAGCTGATTAATAATGAACCAATCCTTTCTTTATTTGCTAATTACAATCTTAACAATGTTTAGCTTGTCCACTCAAATGAGTTAAATCCTTATTTAGTGGCTTTTATAGTGATGTTGAAGGATTTGGTAAGCTGTTCTTGCGTAACTTTACAATTCCTGTTTATTCATGCCACATTCTTCTGTTTCCTCGAAAGTGAATGTAGCGAATTACCTATCAAAGCTTCCAATTGGGGTCAAAAATATTATAAATCCAAGACAAAATAAAAAGACCCCAAAATGGAGTCTACTTTATTGCTTTAATTCATTTAATTCAGTCATACATTCTTGAACTAAAGTGACCGCTTGGCTCATTGCTGCGCCTCCGCCAAATGCAGCTGCTACTCCAACGGACTCAAGAATTTCTTGCTCTGAAGCCCCTTGATCTAAGCAGCCTTTTGTATGATAGATAATGCAATATTCATCCTGTGAGTATAAGCTGATCCCTAGTGCAATCAGTTGCTTTTGTTTTTGATCTAGAGCGCCTTCTTTAAAGCAAGCTTCAGTAAAGGCATTATAGTGATGTGCTAGGTCAGGCATCTTTTGAGTAAACGTACCAAGACCAAGCTTGTAATCATGCAATGCTGCCTCAGTTGAATTACGTGGTTGAAATTCCATCTCTTCACTCCTAATCGTGTGTTATCCTCGTTAGTATGATTCAATTTAAACGGAGTATACAGTTTTTGAGAACAAAGCTTAACATCATATAATCAAAAAAGACGACTTAGAATGGATCTAAGTCGCCTCTCTCAATGATTATTCGCTTACTGGTACAACTGCACCTTTATATTCTTCCTTGATAAAGTTTTGAATTTCTTCTGAACGAAGAACTTCAACTAGCGCTTTCACTTCTTCACGAGTTTCATCACCAGAACGAACAGTAATGATGTTTACGTATGGAGATTCTGGACCTTCGATTGCAATAGAATCTTCAAGTGGATTTAGACCTGCATCAATTGCATAGTTTGTGTTAATTAAAACTGCGTCACCTTCGTCATTGTTATAAACTTGTGGTAGAAGACCTGCTTCAACGTCAGCTTGGAATTCGATGTTCTTTGGGTTTTCTACAATATCATCTACAGTAGCAGCAGTTGTATCAATACCTTCTTTTAGCTTAATTAGACCTTTGTCTTGAAGCATTGTTAAAATACGACCGTGGTCAGCTACAGCATTACTCATGATAATAGTAGCTCCCTCTGGTAGATCTTCAAGGCTTTTGTGCTTTTTAGAATACACTCCAATTGGCTCAATGTGGATTCCACCCGCGTTAACAAAATCATAATTATCGTTTTCAGACATTTGAAGCTCTAAGTAAGGAATGTGTTGGAAATAGTTTGCATCAATTTCTTCGTCAGCAAGTGCTTTGTTAGGTAATACATAATCCTGGAACGGAATAATATCTAGTTCAATTCCTTGCTCAGCAAGAATTGGTTTTGCCTGCTCTAAAATAACTGCGTGAGGTACGTTTGAAGCTCCAACAACAAGCTTCTTAGCCTCTGTATTTTCAGTAGCTTCCGTGTTTTCTTCAGTTGTATCTGCACCTTGTGTAGCTTCTTCTTCGTTTTGTCCACCAGTACCGCAAGCAGCTAGTGTAAGTAGTAAAGCCAGTAATAGTAAACTTAAAATCTTTTTCATGTGATCATCTTCTCCTTTTAGTTGTTTTTATCTTTTATCAAGCATTGAAGTCACTCGGTCCCCAATGAATTGAATAATGAATACGATGAGTAAAATAATGACCGTTGACATAAATGTCACATCTCCCTGGGAACGTTGGAAACCTTCTAAAAACGCAAGATTCCCTAATCCCCCTGCTCCGACCACACCTGCCATAGCTGTGTATCCTACTAACGCAATTGCTGTAACAGTGATTCCAGAAACCATAGCAGGCATTGACTCTGGTAATAACACTTTCCAGATAATTGTCCATGTTGTTGCTCCCATGGCTCTTGATGCTTCAATTACCCCCTTGTTAATTTCTCGAAGGGCAATTTCAACCATTCTTCCATAGAAAGGAGCAGCACCAATAATCAGTGCTGGTAATGCGGCGTTAGAACCGAGCATTGTACCTACGATAAATTTAGCAAATGGAATTAACAATATAATAAGGATAATAAACGGTATAGATCTAAAAATATTAACAAACGCAGCCACTATAGAGTTAACGAATGCATTCTCCCATAGATTACCCTTTGCCGTTAAGAATAATAACAAACCTAGGATCGTACCTAAGATGAAGGTAGCAAGTACTGAGATGGCAGTCATGTATAGCGTCTCTAGCGTCGCTTCTAGCATTCGATCCCAATTAACATTAGGAAATAATTGCTCAACCATTTGAGATCACCTCCACATCAACGGCTTGACTGCGAATATAGTCAATTACTTTATTGATCTCAGTGTCAGGACCATCAACATGTACAAACAAAGTACCATATGAACCTGTTTGAAGATGAGAAATCTTTCCTTGTAATATGTTAACGGTGATATCAAAATTACGGATTACATTCGTAATGAGAGGTTGTTCCGTTTCCTCACCCACAAACGTTAGCTGAATCACTTTACCGTTAGGGAATTTCTCAAGTAGATGCTCAGCCGTTTCCTGTGTATCCTCTGGCTCTGTTAATTGACCAACAAAACGTCTAGTGATTTCTTCTTTTGGATTTTTAAAAACAGAAAGCACATCTCCTTGTTCAACCACTCGCCCGTTTTCCATGACAGCCACACGATGACAAATCTTACGAATAACATGCATCTCGTGAGTAATGAGAATAATCGTTAAACCCAGTCTTTCATTTATATCAACCAACAGGTCTAGAATCGAATCGGTTGTTTGTGGATCTAGGGCAGAAGTTGCTTCATCACAAAGAAGTACTTTCGGGTTATTTGCTAGTGCTCTTGCTATACCCACCCTTTGTTTCTGTCCACCGCTTAGCTCAGATGGATAAGCAAGTTCACGTCCCTTTAAACCTACAAGTTCGATTAACTCATCAACACGTTTTCGTTGTTCTGCCTTACGAACACCTGAAATTTCAAGTGGAAAGGCAATATTATCTCTAACAGTTCTAGACCATAGTAAATTGAAATGCTGAAAGATCATTCCCGTTTCCTGACGTGCCACTCTAAGTTCTCTTCCTGAAATCTTAGCCATATCCCGTCCAGCTACCATGATTGAACCCTCTGTTGGTTTTTCCAACTGATTAAACATACGAATTAATGTACTTTTACCCGCGCCGCTATAGCCGATTACTCCAAAAATTTCACCCTTATTAATTTCAAGATTAATCCCATCTACAGCTGTTACAAGTCCACTTTTCGAAGAAAAAACCTTTTTTACATCCTTTAAAGTAATGATGCTACTCACCTCTTTCATATCTGAGTTTACCCATCAATTAAGTACGAATAAAAACAATAGATTACTATTAGCCTTTACTGGAAGAAAATAATTATAACTTTACCCTTGAGTGTGATGAAAACAAAAAATCCCTTCCTGCAGAAATAAGCAGAAAGGGAACGCATAAGTTTCCTTTCTCTCATCTCCCAAAGCAATTACTACGCTCTGCAGGAATTGGCACCATTTCAACATGTACGTTGACGGTTGCCGGGTTTCATAGGGCCATGTCCCTCCACCACTCTTGATAAGAGTTGTATCGATAAACCATTATATAATTATTTGCTTAGAATTAATCTATTGAAATATCATTTATACTCATTTTTTTAGACTATGAAAGTGATTTTAGCATGATAAAAATTATGCGTCAATAATTTTGTTTTAGAAAAGCGATTGCGCCCTGTTAAACCCCGACAAGCAAATGTTCCTAAGAGAAAAAAGGGCGGTTTTCCCCTTTATTCTCTTAGGGTTATTGACCTCGAGGGGCTGGGCGCTGGTGCTAGACACGGGACACAGGGACAGGTACATTGTCCCAACAGGCCTAACTCACAATTGTTTAGAGTGGGACATGGTACCTGTCCCCCTGTTCCAGTTTTTCGATTTCCTGCGCCTTTAAGATTCGGCGTAAGATTTTGCCGCTGATTGGTGTTTTAGGCAGTTCTTCTAGTACCTCTATTTCTCTTGGCATAGCATGGGCAGCAAGCTTGAAACGGACAAATGTTTGAATATCCTTTAAAAGCTCCTCTGATTCTGTGTAGGCATCTGTTAATACGATGAATGCCTTCACAATTTCTCCGCGAAGTGGATCTGGTTTCCCAATGACTCCAGCCTCTACAACGGCAGGGTGCTCGATTAACTTGCTCTCGACTTCGAATGGTCCAATTCTTTCCCCGGAAGAATTAATCATATCGTCATTTCTTCCTTGAAAGAATACATAGCCTTCCTCATCCATTCGAGCCAAATCTCCTGACACATACCAATCATTAATAAAGTACGATTGATACTTTTCTTCATTCTTCCATATTTCCTTCATCATCGAAGGCCAACCTTTTTTTATAGCGAGTAGACCAAACTCTCCCCGCTTCACTTCATTGCCTTCTAAATCAATAATCCCAGCAGTGATTCCCGGTAATGCTCTTCCCATTGAACCAGGTTTAATGGCTGCGGTTGGAAGGTTAACGATCAGTTGTGCACCTGTTTCTGTCATCCACCATGTATCATGGATTCTAATGTTAAACGCATCAAGTCCCCATGTAATCACCTCAGGATTTAATGGCTCACCAACACTCAATATATGTCTTAATGATGAAAGATTAAAATTTTTAATCTTGTCAGTATCATTCATTAATAAACGAAATGCTGTAGGTGCACTGTACCAAACAGTTACACCCGTGTCTTCGATTGCTTGGAACCACTCATCAGCCTTAAAGCGACCACCATGAACCACTACTGTTGTTCTATTTAACCAAGGAGCAAAGATTCCATACGAACTTCCCGTTACCCAGCCAGGATGTGCGGTACACCAATAGACATCATCTTCCCGTAAATCTAATACCCATTTTCCAGTTTGAAACTGTTGAATCATGACTCGGTGCGCGTGTAATACCCCTTTTGGCTTTCCAGTCGACCCAGATGTGTAATGAATAATCATTCCATCATTCAGACCTACCCATTGCACTGCCTCACCTTCAAAAGAAGTTTCTTTTAAAAGCCTTGGGATTGATTGTGCAATTGGATGATCCAAATCATCTGTTATATAAATAGAGTGAAGCTCTGGGAGTTTATCTACAGGAACACGTTCAAGAAGCTCTGCATTCGTTAAAAGCACTGATGCCTCACAATCATACATTCTGTCATAAATAGCATCTTCCATAAACGCTTCAAACAACGGCCCTACAATAGCTCCTACCTTAATAACCGCTAGTATGGCAATATAACCTTCCTGATTTTTAGGTAAAAAAGTAAACACTCTGTCTCCCTTTTTTACCCCTTGAGATTTGAGCAAGTGGGCCCATTCATCTGTTCTTCTCTTTAACTCTGAGAAAGTTAAGCTTTCCTTCGTTGTTCCATTTATATAAACGAGAGCTTCTTTCTCTCCATACCCATCTTCTACATGTCGATCAATACATTCATAGGCCATATTAACTTTGTCTGTTTTGAACCAACTAAAATGAGGATGGACAGAATCCCACTTAAACTGCTCATAAGTCTCTTCGTATTTCTCTAAATTATGAATACCTTTTCTAGGGTGTAAAATAGGGTTAGATTGACTCATGGAAAGTATTACTCCTTTGCTTTTTCTAAATTTAATAAAGAAAGAATATAGTTCTTTTGCTTAGCTAAATCTTCATCACCTCTTGAACGAGGTCTCTGTTTATTCACAGTAATTTCCTCACATAACTCTCCAGGCTGCCCACGAAAAATTAGAATACGATCGCACAAGTAAAGGGCCTCATCAATATCGTGAGTTACAACTAACATCGTTGCCTTTTTTTGCTCCCATACCTCTAAAAGAAGGTCCTGAAGCTGCATTTTTGTAAAAGCATCGAGTGCACTAAACGGCTCATCTAACAGTAAAATTTGTGGGGAAGTTATTAACGCTCTTGCTATTGCAACACGCTGTGCCATTCCTCCAGATAGTTCCTTCGGATATTGCTGTTCGAATCCTTTTAATCCAACCTGTTCAAGAATTGTCAAAGCGTTCGTTTCATTTCCGGCCCGGTCTTTCACGCCAAACAAGACGTTTTCAAGGACTGTTAGCCACGGCATGAGCCTTGGTTCTTGAAACATAAAGCCAATATTTTCGTTATGATCTCTCGCTTGTTTATTTTCAACTAGAATACTACCTTCATAGCTTGAATCAAGACCAGAAATCGTACGTAGTAGCGTACTTTTACCACAGCCACTTGTGCCAATTAGACCGATAATCTCACCGTTTTTGGCTGAGAAGCTGATATCACGAAACGCTACATTTCCATTTTCAAATTTTCTTGTTGCTCTCTCCACTGTTAAAACCATTTGGATCACCGCCTTTATTTCTACTATTACTTCCCACCTGAGCTAGACAAACTATCCTGCCAATGTAAGGCTTTGTTTTCAACCGCTTTTAAAATCGCATCAGAAATTTTCCCAAGGATGGCAAAAAGAATAATACTTGCAATGATAATATCAGGTGAGCTCATATTTTGACCGAAAACTAGTAAGTAGCCTAGTCCTTTACTTGCTCCCATTAGCTCAGCTGCTACAACAAACATCCACCCTAACCCTAATCCACTTCGTATTCCAACTAAAAAGGAAGGAAGTGATGCAGGCAAAATGATTCTTTTAATTAACTGGTAGGTAGAGAAGCCGTAAATTTTCCCTACCTCAATTAATTTGCGATCTACCCCTTTTACACCACTTACAATGTTCAAATAAACAGGGAAAAACACACCGATTGCAATAAGAGTAACCTTAGAAACCTCTCCAATACCTAGCCACAAAAGAAACAATGGTACCCACGCAAGTGATGGAATCGAACGAAAAGCCTGCAACAGCGGATCGATTAGTTTTTCTGCTAGTTTAAAGAATCCAACCACTGATCCTAGTAGTACAGCAATCGCTGTACCTGCAAAGAATCCAATAAACACTCGGTATAAGGTAATCCCAGAATGACTCCACAAGCTACCATCCTGTAGCATCGAATATATCTTTTGTAGAATAATAGACGGTGCAGGTAGCTGGTGTACAGGAAACACTCCAGTTCTACTGAGTACTTCCCATACCGCTATCAAAATGATTGGTAGAATGCTGCTAATTGCAATATCACTTGCTGATAAAGCTATTTTTTTGTATGGCAACGAAATTCGAAAGGCCTTTGGAATTGGTTTTAATGTACTGCTTTCAGATCGGTGTGACATTGATAAAACCCCCTACTTACTTAATTACTTTTTCTGCAAATGAAGGTTGAATCAGATCATTTGCTAGTTTTTCTAAATCTGCACCAGCGTCGATTACCCCACCATTTTGAAGTACTTTACCAGCTTCAATTAATGCATTAATCTGTGTTTCTCCTGGAACTGGACTAGAAAAATCATTTCTTGAAATTTGCAACTTTGCAACTTCCTCATCTAATTGTGCTTGTGTCGCTAAAATAGTAGCTGCCTCTTCTTCATTTTCAACGGCCCATGTTCTTGCCTTTTCATACAGCTCAATAACCTTTTCTACATATTGTGGATATTGCTCTGCAAACTCTGAGCGTACATTTAACGTTCCATACGTATTAAAATCAGGATTACGATAGATATAGCTAGTTCCTTCTGTTACTTCAAGCTTTGCCATATGTGGATCAAGCCCAGCCCATGCATCAACATCACCAGAAACTAGTGCAGAAGCACCGTCACCATGCTGTAGGTTTACAATTTCAACATCTGAACTACTTAAACCAGCCTCATCTAGGGCACGTAGTAGGAAAATATATGGATCTGTACCTAATGTAGCTGCTACCTTTTTCCCCTTTAGGTCAGCCACAGACTTAATCGTTGTATCACCAGGTCCAACAAGTGCTGTCCATTCTGGCTTTGAGTAAATATAGACCGTTTCAATAGGAGAAGCTTTTGATTTTGCAATTAATGCCGCAGCACCCGCTGTTGAGCCAAAATCAACACTATCACTGTTAAGGAACTCTAACGCCTTGTTGCTTCCTAAGCTTTGAACCCATTCAACTTCAATACCCTCTGCTTCAAAAGCTTCTTCAACCCAGCCTTTTTCTTTTAACACTAGACTAGTAGGTGAATAGAATGCGTAGTCCAAGCGGATTTTTTCTGGTTTAGCGGCCTCTGCATTACCAGATACCTCAGTATTATTTGATGTTGTATTGCTTCCGCAAGCACTTAGTAAACCCATAGAAATAGTAAGGATTAATGTTAAAAGGATACCGTACTTTTTATTTTTCATTTTTTTTACTCTCCTTAGTTAGGGAGCCTTCTGTAGATGAAGACTCCGATTAGTTGGGTTTTGTTAAAACTTGTTGTTGATTTTATATTTCACAAGCATAAGTAGAAATGGAACCTCTTAAACGTTGTGCCTCTTTATAGGTGCAACGATTATAAACGACTTCTAAGCCTGCTTCCTTTGCAATTTCAACAGCTTCTTCAGAAATAACTCCCTCTTGTAGCCAGAAGATACCTGGTCTAACTACTGCTGCTTCCTTCGCTAATTCGACCGCTGCATCTGAACTTCTAAAGATCTGCACGATATCAATTTGATTTGGCACTGAGCTTAAGTCTGGATAAGCCTTCTCGCCTAGTACTTCGGTTTCGTTAGGGTTTACCGGGATAATGCGATAGCCAAGTCTCTTCATCTTGAACGCCAGTCTGTGACTTGGTCTAGCCGGATTACTGCTAAGCCCAACAATCGCTACGTTTTTCGTTCTTGTTTGTTCCACACCATCTACTACTACTGTTTCTGTCGCGGACCCTAGTGCCTTTTTAATAACTCCCTCATCATTAATGACAATCTCTTTTTCTCCGCCATTAGAAACTCCAGTGGCTTTAATTAAGGCCTGGTTTAAGTCATTTGTTAAGTCACGAACTGATTCAAGTCCCACTGACAAACGAACAAGCTCTTCTGAAACCCCAGTCGCCTTTAACTGCTCACCTGTAAGCTGTTGGTGAGTAGTAGAAGCAGGATGAATCACTAATGAACGAGCATCTCCAACATTGGCAAGATGTGACCATAATGATAAGGAATCGATAAACGTTTTACCCGACTCTCTACCACCTTTTATACCGAATACAACAACCGCACCATCGCCACCAGTTAAGTATTTTTTCGCTAGGTGGTGTGTTGGGTGAGTTTCTAGACCAGGATATGTCACCCAATCTACTGCCGGATGATTTGCTAAGTAATCAGCTACCAATCTAGCATTTTCAGTATGTTTTTCCATTCTTAATTGCAATGTCTCTAGTCCTTGTAAAAGTAAGAAAGCGTTGAAAGGACTTAAGCAAGATCCAAAGTCTCTTAATAACTGAACGCGAAGCTTTGTAATAAAGGCTAATGTTCCAAAATCTACTGCATAACGAATACCGTTATAACTTGGATCTGGCTCTGTAAAGCCAGGGAACTTTTCGCTATTCCAGTTGAAACGTCCACCATCAACTACGATCCCTCCGATTGAAGTACCATGTCCACCGATCCACTTTGTAGCAGAATGAACGACAATGTCCGCTCCCCACTTAATTGGCTTACAAAGTGAGGGGGATGCAAACGTACTATCAACTACTAAAGGAATTCCAGCTTCATGAGCTACCTTTGCAACAGCTTCAATATCTAATACCTGTAGACTCGGATTCCCAATCGTTTCAGCAAAGACTGCCTTCGTTTTAGGTGTAATGGCTTTTCTAAAATTCTCTGGATCTGATGAATCTACAAAAATCACTTTAATTCCGTACCTAGGAAAAGTTGAAGCAAATAAGTTATATGTTCCGCCATATAGGTTAGTAGCTGCGACAATTTCATCTCCAGCGTGTGCAAGATTCATCAGTGCTAAAGAGATGGCTGCCTGACCTGAAGAGGTTGCTACCGCTGCAACACCTTCTTCTAGAAGGGCAATTCTCTTTTCCAATACATCTACGGTTGGATTTCCGATACGAGAGTAAATGTTACCTGGCTCATCTAAAGCAAATAAACGTTGTGCATGCTCGGTACTATGAAAAACATAGGAAGAAGTTTGATAGATTGGTACCGCACGCGAACCTGTAGTTGGATCTGGCGCATGACCTCCGTGTAGTAATAATGTTTCTAAATCATAAGAATGGTTTGTCATTTTAAACACTCCTTTGGTTTGGTTTTAGATATAAAAAAAACACCCTATGTAAGAAGAGGATGCTTAACCCTCTTCTTATCTCTCAGATCTTTCTTCTGCTGGAATTAGCACCTGTAACGGTTGCCGGGTTTCATTGGGCCAGTCCCTCCACCTCTCTTGATAAGAAGATTATTTAATTGTTAGTTTTACTGGACTCTCAACCGTGATATTTTCAAGCGTTAAACCTGTTCCAGATACGGGGTAAAACCTCAATGTATCCTGTTTAAGTTGCTGAAGAAATAATAGGACATTCTCTTCCTTACCTTGTAGGAAATCTCCAACAATATAGCCATCTTCAGTCTTGAGTAACTCTCGCTGTATTAATTTGACGTTATAGTCTTCTAGTTTGCTAGTTATTGAGTAGTTGTTCTTTAAATCCTCTGAATTTAATGCTTCACTAACGGCAACCCATAAGGATAAAGGCTGTTCACCTTCTGCCAACAGTTCCACGTGGTTTGATGATCTTTTAAAATCTAAATCTTGATTACCTTGTTGCTTTATATAGACTAAATCTTCTATCATGGCACTAGCTGTCGCTTTGGAACCTGCTCCAGGTCCCTGTAAAAGAATCGTCCCAACTAAATCTGTTGTAATAACAATCCCATTATCCACTCCCTCAACATTATAAAGTGGGTGACTGGCAGAAACGAAAACTGGTTTTACTTCGGCTACTATTTCCGTATGACTCTTTTGAAGTGAAGCAACTAGTTTTAACCGAAGTCCTAGCTTTTCACCTACAATTAAATCCTGTAAGGAAACACGATTTACTCCTTGTTTCTCAACCAGTTCCCAATCAGGCTGTTGTTGATGAACGAGATCACTTAAAATCATTAATTTATAAAAGGCGTCAGTTCCTAATATATCGTTATTGGGATTTGCTTCAGCATACCCTAGTGCTTGTGCTTCTATTAGAACATCATCAAAGTCTGCTTTCTCCTTGCGCATCTTTGTTAAGATATAGTTACTTGTTCCATTCAGAATGGCCTCAAGTTTTGTAATCCCATTAATCTGAAGCAATTGAATAATCGTTCGTAGTAATGGTATACCACCAGCCACCGCTGCTTCAAAAGCGAGAATACGATCATGTTTCTTCGCAAGACTTGAAAGCTCTTTACCTTTATGAGCTAATAACTCTTTATTTGCACTAATAACATGACAGCCTTTTTCTAAAAAGCTTTTTATATAAGAATGAGCAGGTTCAATTCCTACTATTGCTTCAAAAACGATATCAATCTCTTCTATTGCTAGAAGTTCACTAACCTCAGTAGTCACCTTAACCGCCGAATGAATGTCTCTAGTTTTCATTGCGTTTTTAACTAGTACACCAACAACCTCTACCTCGGTTCCCGTTGCTTGAATTAGTTTTTCTCGATGAGATTCAATACTCTCATATACACCTTGACCAACCGTACCTAATCCCAGCAATACTACCTTAATTGATTTCACAGTCTAAGCCCTCCTCTACTAGGTGTCCCCATTTGTCAAATTCAACTAAAAACCCATCATGGCCAAACACAGTGGACACTTCATGATGCTTTGAGGATGAATGATACTTCTTATGTTCATTAACTACTTCCTCTAAAAATTCTGTAGGATAGATGATGTCTCCCTTATAACTAATTGCAATAATTTTGGCTTCTATTAAAGCTATTGCCCGTTTCCAATCTCCACGGTTTCGACCTAAATCGTGGTGATCCATTACCTTTAATAGATAGAGATAACTATTGGCATCAAATCTATTTAAAAACTTCTCACCCTGATACGTTAAGTACGAATCAACCTGATAGGACTTTTCTTGGTGATGTTCACCAAAGCCTTCTCGTGCTTCTCTAGAAAATCTGGAATTAAATAATTCAGGTGAGCGATAGGAGATCATTCCAATCATCCTTGCAATACTTAGCCCGAATTCTGGATTTTTATCATATTCACCATTTTTCCAGTTTGGATCATTGGTAATTGCGTATCTGGCTATAGAGTTATAGGCCATTCCAAAATCACTTAAATAAGGTGAGGTTGCTAGTGGAAATAATAGCTTTGAGAAATTAGGATATAGCACGCCCCATTCTAGCACTTGCATTCCCCCTAGAGATCCCCCAATTATCGCGTGAACTTGCTGTATCCCCATTTGGTTTAGGGCAAGATACTGACTTTTGACAATATCTCTTACCGAAACAAATGGAAAGTTCGCGCGATAAGGGTGCCCTTTTGGATTGAGATTTAAAGGACCAGTTGTTCCATTACAACCACCTAGGACATTCATCGTAATGACCTGCCATTTAGCTGTGTCAATATTCTTCCCTTCTCCTATTAAGCCCGACCACCATCCAGGGTGATCTTCTGTACCGACCGTAAATTGATTTCCAGTTAATGCATGGCATACGACTATGACAGGAGCGGATTTAGGTCCAACTCTCTCGAAAGCTATTTGAACATCAGGAATTGTAATGCCTAGTTCAGTTGTAAATGCTCCTAGTTGAATCTTGCCATGCTCCGTATAAACTTCTTCCCTCACGTTAGGCATTAAATCCTCCTTTCAAGTAAGTAATGCTTTTATTTTTTTGACCTTTTCCAGTTTCACTACATGAAAAAACCCTCTTCAATAAGAAGAGGGTGAATACCTAAATTCATCTCTTCTTATCTGTCAGAGCAATAAATGCTCCGCAGGAATTGGCACCGTGTTTACTTAAAAACCGGTTGCCGGGTATCATAGGGCCAGCCCCTCCACCTCTCTGGATAAGAAAAATTCTTTATTCAATTAACGCTTTAACTTACAAGTTAAATTTGATTCTGTGAAGAATATAACACAGGGAAAATATAACTGTCAAACAATTTTTACTAATTAGTTTATAGTAAATATTTAATACAATAGTAATCTTACGTGATAATAAGCCAATTATGCAGATAATCTTTTTTCACTTAAGTAAAAGAGAGCCTCAGCTAGTAAAATATCCTTTAATTTCCCGGTTAATCTAATACGATTTTCACTCTCAAGTTTTCTAATTCTTTCTTTTCCTGTAATAATAAACTGTAAGGTTTCACAATCTCCCTTAATCCAAACATCTGTCCGACCTTGGCTCTTTGCAAATATTTCACAACCGTCTGTTGATATCTTAATAAAAACTAATTCATAGTCAAGTTGAAAGCAAACATAGATCGGAGTAGATGGGAGAATTGGTCTCAGATGTTTTTCTCTTAATACAGCACTAGCAAATTGTTCAAGTAACTCTTTCATAAAATCTCCTCCTGGTTATGGCTACTGTAACTATTCAACAGTATCCAGACCTATTCCCCTATTAATCGTTCGACACTTTCTTGGTTGGGAAACAAATAAATACATAATTCTATTTATTTCCTGAGAAATATGTCATATTGCAGATAGTTTTACAAATCGAACTTAATTTATGCCTTTTTTGACATAAAAATTTAAAAACGAGTTCTATGGAAATCCATATTTATAAGGACTAATTTGGAATAAGTAAATCTACTTTCTAGAAAACTTGTTTTCAGTGAAAAAACTGCACAGTTTTGTTGATTTTTTGCTAAAACAACAAAAAACCCACCAAAATTGGTGGGCTAAGCAATAACTAATTGTGGTTCTAACTTAGATTTCAATTGCTTTCTTGCACGATAAAGATTGATCTTTACCGTTCCAGGATTCATCTTAAGCTGACTTGCAATTTCTTTTTCTTTTAAGCCGTTATTGATTTTCAAATGAATAATCGCTTGCTGCTCTTTACGTAAATTATTGATCTCACATTCTATTTCATTCTTAAAAAATTCCCACTCGACCTCTTTTTCTACAGAAGTTTTTGGTTCTTCCTTGTAGTTGATCAGATCTTCGACAAATTCACAGCCTTGTCTACTCTCTTTTCTAATAAAGTCAACTGCTGTCCTTTTCGCAATTGTCATGAGCCAAGGTCCAATTTTCGACTCATCTAGTATTGAGTCAGCCTTTTCAAAAGCTTTAATAAAGGTTTCTTGAACAATGTCCTCTGCCAAATAATGATCCCTGATCATCGAGTGAACTTGATAGTATATCTTTTTGTAATACAGATTATATAAGTTAGTGTAATCCATTTTGACCCGCCTTTAGCTGCTCTACTTGGATGAACTCGCAGCTTTATCATCAATTGTTCTAAATTCTATATGAGGTTGCTCTTTAAATTTAAATGCAATATTTAGGCCTTTATTATAATCACCGGTTGCATTCTTCCATAAATCGAGAATTTCTGTTGGATTTGTAACTTTTGTCGTGTCCTCCAGGCTATTAAGTTTTTCGACCAATTCATTATTTGGTAGTGTGTAATACTCATTAATATCAATAATTTGTTCACCTAGAAGAATGGCATATTCAAAATCATCACCTGTTAAAACAGCATTTTCATAAACTCCCTTGTCCTTCAACCATTTTTCTACCCCAGGGTATGAAGCTGTTAATCCATGATAGGTCTCAAAGTGTGGATCTTCTGACACTAGGTCAATCCTAATTGTAGAAATAGTCCCTTCATTATAGTTTTCATACTCTTGAACTAAAATATCTTCCTTTAAGACGGAAAGTAATTCTACAATTTCAGCCTTATCTGATATAACAACTTCTCTTTGTTTATATCCGATTGTCGGTTCGAAGACTAATTTTTCTACTTCAGAAGCTTCTAGCTGCATCGCTTGAAACCTAACATTTTTATATTCCGTTGACTCATAAATTGGCTTTAATAAGTGAGCATAATCATTTCCAGGAATCGCGTAATCACGAACAATTTTTTCTCCATTTTTCAACTCATACACAATAAAAACTGATTCCGGATGACTAGGTAAATCTTGATCCTTTAAACGGTCTTTATCATCTATAATAGCTTGATGGAGTTTGATAATATTTTCAAAGTTCTCTTCTTCATGGAAATATTCGATTGGAAGTCCAAAATCCTCAGCTTCATTGAAATAAAGATAACGTTCACTTCCGTAGTATATTTTTTCAATTTCAGCAGTTTCAGGTACTTTTCCCTCATAACCAAATACATCAAAGTGGATCGCTACTAATAGGACGACCATACCCACAACAAAATATAAGTATCCTTTAAATCCACCTAAGACTCTCCATGTTTTTTGGAGAACCATCTCTGCAATGAGGTATCCAATAATAGAACCTACAACATAACCAAAAACTGTCCATCCAAAGTTGTTTTGCACCTCACCGAAATACAACCCTCCGAAGAGCATGAAACAGAAGGTTACTCCGTATTTAAAAATAGGTCTAAGGATCGGAAATACGATTGGATTTGTAATAGCTTCTAATCTTCTTTTTCGATAAAGTAAAATCGCACAACCGAAAAGCACGAGGATTAATCCAAGGTAAATCCCAGTTTCACCCCATGTTACTGGCATGTTATTAAGATAAACAGTCCTTGAAAGAGGAGATAGTTTCCCTAATTCTGGACCCGTATAAAAATCCGGCGTGAATCCAAAAAGGAAAATATCTAAGCTAAAAACTAATAACAAACATAGACCAATCGGCAAAAACAAAAAGATGTAAGAAAGTACTCCATGTATGATCGAAATTCCTGTCACCATTCCGATCACTACTGTACCCATATATGCCAGCAAATTAATTAAAATAGTGATACCAGCCCAGTAAAGGATGTCAGTGATCGTGAAGTATACTGATAGATCAAATGCTGGAACCATAATAAACAGAATCATCATATTGAGCAAGATAGGTAAAACAACTAAAGTTGCACCTATTCCAACAAAATGGTTATATAGCTGAACTCGGTTAACTGGTAAACTATGAAATAAATCTGAGGATGCTTTTGTTTGAATATATCTAAATATAAAAATTCCTATTAAAACAGGAACAGCACCTGAAAAAAGGGTTAGAATATCGTTATTCCATGAAAATAGATTATTATTTTCAAAAAATTGATGCCTATAGATTGACTCTTCTTCAGTCACAAACATTATAATTCTTAATGGTAACGCAAAGAACAAGCCTAAAAAGTAGATAATCCCAAGCCATCCCGTGCTCCTAAAGCCTTGAAGGATGATCTCTTTATTAAACCAAGATGTTTTGGATTGCATAGCCTTGATCCCCCATTTCGTAAATGAAAATTTCTTCTAGTGTTAATGGTAGTAAGTCAAAAATAACGGGATTATATTTACGAAAATGGTTCACCACTTCACTTTCCTGTCCACGAACAATACATAAAATAACGCTTCCACGTTCTTCCTTATACAAAAGGCTTACTCCTTTGAATATTTCATCGGAAATGTCTCCTGAAAATGCTACTTGAATTTTATGTACATCCGACTTCAAGTCATCTAAATCCTTTTCTAATAGCATCGTACCCTTATGTACAATCCCTACATAGTCACAAATATCTTCAACTTCCCTAAGATTGTGTGAGGAAACAATAATCGTCATTTCTCGGTCTGCGACATCTTGGATGATTAAATTCTTCACTTTTCTTCTCATAACGGGATCTAATCCGTCAAATGGCTCATCCAGAATAAGAAGGTCAGGCATCGTGGATAGGGCTAACCAAAACGCAACCTGCCTCTGCATTCCCTTTGAGAATTTTTGAATCTTTTTATTTCGATCAAGCTGAAACACATCCTGTAGCTTTAAAAAGCGCTCCTGTGACCAGTTTGAATATATGCTGCTATAAAATTTAGCCATTTGGTTAGTCGTGTATTGTGAAAAGAAGTAAGGAGTATCAGGTATAAAGAATAAATGATTTTTAATTCTTTCATTCTCAAAAACAACCTGGTCATTAATTGTTAGCTCACCTTGATCCTGAACCAGAATTCCAGCTAATATTCTTAATAGGGTTGTTTTTCCCGCACCATTTGAACCTAGAAGACCGTAAATCGAACCTTTCTTTACGTTTAAGCTAATACTCTTAATCGCTTCAAGATCTTCAAATCCTTTTGAGAGATTTTTTACACTAATCACCCTGATTTCCCCCTTTCACAGAATCATCAATTGCTTCAAACAATTCCACGATATCTTCCTTTTTAAGTCCAAGATACACTGCTTCTGATAACACCTTAATTAATTCCTGTTTTAGCTTTTCTAATTTTTCGTTATTAATAATACTCGATGCGTCACTCACAAAGCTTCCTTTACCTGGTACTGAATATGTATAACCTTGTCTTTCTAATTCACGGTATGCTTTTTGAATAGTATTAGGATTTATCGTTAATTGCTGAGCAAGTGTCCTTACGGATGGTAGCTGTTCATCAACCTTTAGAATGTTGTTCATAATTAACTCCTTTAATTTTTCTACTAACTGCTCATAAATGGGCTGCCTACTTCTGATGTCTAATTCAAACATTTCAAACCTCCCTCTTCTGTATTACCTGTATTATTTGTGTTAATACAGTTAGTATAACCTGTTTTCCTAGTTCTGGAAAGACCTTTTGAAAATTTTTTTTAGTTTTTTCCTCTTAACTAATTAAGGGGATCTTTGCGCACAATCATATTCCCTAAATCAAGATTCAAAACGTTGTAGATATTGTCTGTATATCCATTCCGCTTCTCACTCTATTGTAAAAAAAACTAAGTGTCATATTGACTCTGACGTTACGGGATACTTTATAGTAATTAAAGAAGGGAGCGATATAGATGAAAGTAAAAGAGGTTGCTGATCTCGTGGGAATTAGTGTGCGCACACTTCACCATTATGATGACATCGGGCTATTGATCCCAGAGGAAACCACGGAAGCAGGTTATCGTTTATACTCTGATAAGAATCTTGAAACGCTGCAGCAAATTTTATTTTTTAAAGAACTTGGCTTCCCTTTAAAGAAAATTAAAGAAATAATTGATAATCCAACATTTGATCGGCAAGAAGCACTAACAATCCAGCTTAAAATGCTACTAGAAAAAAAGAGCCGGCTCGATAAAATAATTGGGACGATTGAAAAAACAATTAAACATTCGAGAGGGGAAATACACATGTCAAATCAAGAAAAATTCGAAGGCTTTGACTTTAGTAAAAATCCATATGAACAAGAGGCAAGAGCAAAATGGGGTGATCAAGCAGTCGATGAAGCAAATGAAAAGGTAAAAAATATGACTGCTTTCGATCAAGAGAAATTCAACGAAATCTATCGTAACCTTGCCGCAATTCGCAATCTTTCAGCTGATTCCAAGGAAGCCCAGGAAGGAATTAAAGAATGGTATCTGTTTATAAATAAATTAGGAACCTACTCCCTTGATGCATTCAAGGAATTAGGGCAAATGTATGTAGATGACGAGCGTTTTACCAAGAACATAGATCAATTTGGGGATGGCCTATCCAGATTCATGTGTGATGCTATGGCGGTGTTTGCAGACCAAAATAACTAATGTTTATACAAGAAAAAGCATGATGATTAAAATCCTAATCATCATGCTTTGGTTCTCTTTTGTATTGTTTAAACAGCGCAAGCGCTAACTTTAATTTATTCTCCAACGCTTCTTATTCTTCAGTTGAACATAAGTATTTAATCTCTTTATACAAATAGTCAACAGATTGAAAAGCAAAAATTTTCTTAATTAATACACCATGCTTAAATAATAGGAGACATGGTACACTTTGAATCTCCCATTCTGAGGCTAATTCAGGAGTATAATTTAGATTTACTTTCTTAATTGGAAAATCAGGTAGGAGCTCTTGAATCACCGTTAGCATTTTTTCAGCCAGTTTGCATGTGCCACAAATAGGTGTAAACAAAAATAATGCCAGTTCCTTATGTTTCATTATGTCTCCAGTCCGTATTTCCTGCCATTCTTCCACTACCATCACTCAACCCTTATAAAAAATTAGCATGTACATCTAAATTAGCACTAAGCAAAACTGTGGCTACATGTTGCTCAGGTGCGGCAGCCACCTCACGATATGTCTTATCTATATATAGATGAATGGCTTCAGGCAATTCCCGTAAAAATTGCCTTCTTATTTTTTCACCAGAATCATCTGCATCCACTAAAATATAAACCTCTTTATCAAAAAGTTCCTCAATTAGTTCATCTAATCTGCTAGTACTAATTGTGCCGTTTGTGCAAATGATCTCTATTTCCTCATTTAATACAGACTCTAGCTTCTTTTTATCCGACTTACCTTCTACAATAATTACTCGTTCAATCTCACGCTCCATATAGCATCACCATTATGTGTAGTTTAGGTTCAATCTTTAGATATGCAAAATGTCTTTCATGCGTGCCTCAGCTAAGTTAAGGCTTATATAAGAAAAGACAGTGGTTATGACCCACTGCCTAGCACCAACCATCTTCTTGATCACAATCGGTATATTTTTGATCTGGATTTGTTGTTATATCTGCATAGTGAAAAATCTTGTTTTCTTCCTGCTCATAGCCCGGCTTTAAGTCATACTGATTGCCTTGTCCAGTAAAGAGCATTCTACCAATTGATTCTTCACCAACATATAATTCCACTTGATCTTGACCAAATTTACCGACAACTCGGTCTGTTATATCAAGACGCTTTTGCTCTAGCATGCTGAACACTCCTTTATTACTCTATAACCATAGAATGTCCAGATTTTACGAATTCATTAGTCTTGATTAATCATTTCTTCATATTGTTCTGCTGTCATTAATGAATCAAGCTGGCTCACATCTGAAAGCTCAACAACAATCATCCACGCCTTCTCGTATGGAGACTCATTTACGAATTCAGGGCTGTCATCAAGATCAGCGTTTACTTCAACCACTTTACCGCTTACAGGAGCGTAAAGCTCTGAAACAGTTTTTACGGATTCAACGCTTCCGAAAGGCTCGTCAGCAGCAATGTCATCCCCAACTTCAGGAAGCTCAACAAACACGATATCTCCCAGTTCCGATTGAGCAAAATCTGTGATTCCGATACGTACTGTATTACCGTCTATTTGTACCCACTCATGCTCTTTTGTGTAGCGTAGTTCTTTTGGTGTATTCATTTAGTATCCCTCCAAAAATATGTATAAGTATTAAAGGATGTTCAAAAATTCCGGGAAAAATAGCTGTTGAATTTCTTCGTTGGCTCGCTTTTCCGCTCCTCATGTAAATTGCAGAGGAACTTCTGCTAAAGTCATGCACGTCCTATGCATAACGCAGAAGTCAGCACATCCTGTGCAAGCCCGGTGCTCAAATCTTCGCCGCCTCGAACTTCTCGTCTATTTTTTCCTCCTTTTTGAACAAGCTCTATTAATATAAATATGGTAACACTCAATGAGCATTTTTCCATAGTTTTATTTTAAATTACGATAACCACGTGTCTTCAAACTGCTTCTCGTTAAATCCTACTGTAACCTTTTTTCCATCTGTAACAATCGGTCTCTTAACTAGCATTCCGTCCGTAGATAGAAGATCTAGCATTTCATCCTCTGTCATCGTTTTAAGTTTATCTTTTAATCCTAATTCACGATACTTCATTCCACTTGTATTAAAGAACTTTTTCAATTCCATTCCACTTGTTTCATAAAGCTCAGTCAAAACTTCCTTAGACGGTGCATTTTCAACAATATGTACTTCATTTAAAGGAATAGAATGTCCTTCAAGCCATTTTTTCGCATTTTTACAAGTGCTACATTTTGGATACCAATAAAATGTTACTGCCAATCCATTTCACCACCATAAATAGAATACACATCAAAGTGTATTTTAACATATAACCCAGTCTTTTCCTAACAACCGGACAGATAATAAATATTCGACTTTCCTGATCATAGTCCTGCTAAGTCGATAAAGAAATTTTTATCTCACTGCTCTTCTAACAAACAACTTACATACAGAAGCTACCCTAACTAAAAGAAAGAGCTGTTAACAATAGCTAACAGCTCTTCACCTTCTTTTATAGAGTAAAACGACCAGCTTCAATGATACTTGCAGCAATTTCACGCTTTTTACCAATAACGTTAATTGGAGTGTGGCGAGTGAACTTTTTAAGAGCAGATAACATCATGCGTAGCGCATCACCAGTTTCAGTTGCAATTAAAGTTTCTTTTGCATGTGCTTCAATTTCATTGAACGCTTCTTGGCAATATACTTGAGTGTAAAGAAGCTTTTGATTGTTCTTTTCAAGTCCTGTTTTGTTAATTGCCTTTTCTGTACGTAGTACTGCAGACTCCATAGCATAAACATTGCTTACGATATCAGCAATATTACTTAGGATTTCTTGCTCTTTATCTAGGCTCTTACCATATTTTTGTGCAGCTAAGCCCATTGATAATAGAGCAATTTTCTTTGCATTCTTTACTAAATACTTTTCTTGCTCAAGAACGCCATCGCCAACTTCTTCAGGCATTAGCATCATTAGCTCTTCTTGAAGTGCTTGTGCTTTTTGGAATAAAGGAAGTTCACCCTTCATTGCCTTACGTAAATACGTACCTGGAACTAGTAAACGGTTAATTTCGTTTGTTCCTTCGAAGATACGGTTAATACGAGAATCACGGTATACTCTTTCTACCTCATACTCTGCCATGAAGCCGTATCCACCATGAATCTGAACAGCTTCGTCAACTACATAATCAAGAGTTTCAGAACCAAACACCTTATTTAATGAGCACTCGATTGCATATTCTGCAATTGCTGCTGGCATTGACTTACCATCTTTAACCTCTTCATCAGTTAGACGACCCATGCTATCTTCATAAAGTCCTACTGTACGGTATACAGAGCTTTCCATTGCATAAGTTTTCGTTGCCATATTCGCAAGCTTTTCTTGAATTAGTGAGAAGCTAGAAATAGGTGTTTTGAATTGTTGACGTTGATTTGCATATTGAACAGCTACATCTGTAAGACGCTTAGATCCACCAATTGTACCTACAGCAAGCTTATAACGACCAATGTTAAGGATGTTAAAGGCAATAACGTGACCTTTACCAAGCTCTCCTAACAGGTTTTCTTTAGGAACTAGTGCATCTTCAAGAATTAATGTACGAGTAGATGAACCTTTAATTCCCATTTTCTTTTCTTCTGGACCAGTTGAAACTCCTGGATATCCTTTTTCAACGATAAATGCTGAGAAATGCTCTCCGTCTACCTTTGCATACACTACAAATACATCAGCAAAGCCAGAGTTTGTGATCCATTGCTTTTCACCGTTTAATACATAGTGAGTGCCTTCTGCATTTAATTTAGCAGTTGTTCTAGCTCCTAATGCATCTGATCCTGAACCTGGCTCAGTTAACGCGTAAGCAGCTAATCTTTCACCTGAAGCTAAATCTGGAAGGTATTGATGCTTTTGCTCTTCGTTACCGAATAGTACGATTGGTAAAGATCCGATTCCTACGTGAGCACCGAATGATAACGAGAAGCTTCCACCACGTGAAATTTTCTCTGTGATTACAGCTGAACTGATTTTATCTAGTCCAAGTCCGCCGTACTCTTCAGGTACATCAGCACCTAATAGTCCAAGCTCACCCGCTTGCTTTAAAAGCTTTACAGACTTGTCAAACTGGTGATTTTCAATATCTTCTAAATGAGGTAATACATCGTTCACTACAAAGTCCTCTGTAGTTTTACCAATCATTTTATGCTCTTCTGTAAAATCTTCTGGAGTAAAAATTCGATCTGCTGTAAGATCCTCGATTAAAAAGCTTCCACCTTTAATCAAATTTTCAGTTGTTTTTGACATGCTATTTCCTCCTCTTAAATGACCATTTATATTAGTTCAAACACACCAGCAGCGCCCATTCCGCCACCGATACACATCGTAACAACACCAAATTGAATATTTTTTCTTCTCATTTCATGAATTAAAGATAATGTTAACTTTGCACCTGAGCATCCTAGTGGATGACCTAATGCAATAGCGCCACCATTTACATTCACGATTTCTTCGTTAATTCCTAGCGTTCTGACGATAGCTAGCGACTGAGAAGCAAATGCTTCGTTTAGTTCAAAAAGTCCGATGTCTGATAAATCAAGTCCAGCAATCTTTAATGCTTTTGGAATAGCCTCAATTGGACCAATTCCCATGATTTCTGGTGGAACACCAGCTACTGCAAATGAACGGAATTTTGCTAACGGCTTTTGTCCTTCAGATAGAGCTTTTTCCTTATCCATTAATAACACTGCCGCGGCACCGTCACTCATTTGTGATGAGTTACCAGCTGTTACACTTCCTCTTACATTGAAAGCCGGTCGAAGCTTCCCAAGAACATCTAGGGTAGTTTCGGCACGAACACCTTCATCCTGTGAGAAGGAAAACGTTTTTTCTTGAGGCTTGTTATTCTTATCAAGAAATCTGTTTGTTACTTCTACTGGTACAATCTCGTCCACAAATTTACCTTCTTGAATCGCCTTTGCAGCACGCTGATGACTTCTTACAGCAAATGCATCTTGATCTTCTCGGCTTATTCCATATTTATGAGCAACTGCCTCTGCAGTATGACCCATTCCCATATAATATTCTGGAGCACTTTCAACAAGCTTAATGTTAGGTCTAACTGTATGACCTGTCATTGGAACAATACTCATTGATTCTGCTCCACCAGCTAGAATCGTATCTGAAGAACCTAACATGATACGCTCTGCTCCGTAAGCAATACTTTGAAGACCTGATGAGCAATAACGGTTGATTGTAATGGCTGGAACGGTATTTGGTAAGCCTGCAAGAGCCCCAATATTTCTAGCCATGTTTAATCCTTGTTCTGCTTCAGGCATTGCACAACCAATGATTAAGTCATCAATATTACCTTCATAATTATTTGCACGCTTTAGCGTTTCCTTTACAACTAATGCTCCAAGATCATCTGGACGCACATTTGCAAGGGCTCCGCGCTTTGCTTTTCCGACTGGAGTTCTAGCTCCTGCAACTATTACTGCTTCTCTCACATTACTCCCCCATTTCCTTTTTGTTAGGCACTTTTCGTAAAGACTACTTCTTACAAATAGAGCCATTTATTATGGAGAGAGAGGCCCAATGCCTCTCTATGAATCTATTAATTACGTAACGGTTTACCTTTTAAAAGCATATGCTGCATACGCTGTTGTGACTTTGGCTCCGCAACTAAGCTTAAGAATGCTTCTCTTTCTAAATCAAGTAAGTACTGCTCATCAACCTCTGTTCCGAAGTTAACTCTACCACCTGCTAATACAAACGCTAGCTTCTTAGCAATCTTCGAATCATGCTCTGAAATGAATCCAGAACGTAACATAGAATCAATTCCTAGTAACAATGTTGCGTAACCAGTTTCACCTACCACTGGAACCTTGTTACGCTTTGGTGCTTGATATCCTCTACTTGCAAGTGCTAGTACAGCACGCTTTGCATCATGTAGTAGATGATCACCATTTATGCTAATGCCATCATGATTTGATAAGAAATTATTATTTCTTGCTTCTTGTGCAGAAGTAGAAACCTTAGCCATTGCAATCATTTCGAATACTTGATTCGTGATTTTTTGTAGATCCTTTTCTACTCCATTAGGTAATCCCTCTAGATGGCTAATATATAATTCCTTATTTCCGCCACCACCTGGAATTAAACCAACACCTACTTCAACCAAGCCCATATACGTTTCCATAGAAGCTTGAATTTGGGCAGCTGGCAAGCAGATTTCTGCTCCTCCACCAAGTGCCATTCCAAACGGAGCAGCAACAACTGGCTTTGGACTATATTTGACATTCATCATCGTTTGCTGGAATTGGCGAACGACCATATCAAGTTCAAAGAAGTTATCATCTTGTGCTTCCATTAGAATCATCGCAAGGTTAGCACCTACGCAGAAGTTTTTACCTTGATTACCGATCACAAGACCCTCGTAGTTACGGTCAACTTCTTCAATAGCAAAGTTAATCATTTGAGTAACATCTGGACCGATTGAATTATTTGGAGAATGGAATTCTAAACCTGCAACTCCATCACCTAAATCTATTAAACTAGCACCACTATTCTTTTTAATTACCCCGTTCTTTTCCTTAAGACCCTTTAAGTAAATAACCTTTGGGTTTACAACCTTTGATTCATAGCTTCCATTTTGGAAATAAAGCTCTTGTCCCTCTTCTTTCTTATAGAAAGAAGTTTGACCTGCTTCTAACATTTCTAGTACCCAAGCAGGAACCTGTTGACCTTCTGCTTGCATTTTCTTTACTGAGTTTTCAACGCCGATTGCATCCCATAACTCAAATGGACCTTTGTCCCAGCCGAATCCCCATTTCATTGCATTATCAATCGCAACGATATCATCAGCAATTACACCTTTAAGACCTGCAGTATATACAAGGACAGGACTCATGATACTCCATAAAAGCTGTCCAGCACGATCATCCGCATAGACAAGTGCTTTTAACTTATCATTGCCTTTTGCTTGTTTAGCCAATTCAATGGATGGAGCTGTTAGTTTCTTGCGTGGTTCATATTCTAAAGTTTCAGGATTCAATTCTAGAATTTCTTTGCCTTGCTTCAAGAAGAATCCTTGACCTGATTTACTTCCTAACCAGCCTTTTTCAAGCATGGATTTCATAAATGTAGGAACTTCAAATGCTTCCTTTTCTTCTCCCTCTACTTGGTCATAAACGTTATTTGCTACATGCACAAATGTATCTAAACCAACTACATCAAGAGTACGGAAGGTTGCACTTTTCGGTCTACCAATTAACGGTCCAGTTACAGAGTCTACCTCACCAACACTGTAGCCACCTTTTAACATTTGTTTAACTGTCATGATCAATCCGTAAGTACCAATTCTATTTCCAATGAAGTTAGGAGTATCCTTTGCTTCTACAACTCCCTTACCCAGAACATCTTCACCATAAGTCTTCATAAATGAAAGAACTTCAGGATCTGTATTCTTTGTAGGGATGATTTCAAGAAGTTTTAGATAACGTGGCGGGTTGAAGAAATGAGTTCCTAAGAAATGCTTTTGGAAATCTTCAGAACGACCTTCAGCCATAGCCTCAATTGAAATACCAGAAGTATTCGAGCTAACAATCGTTCCTGGCTTTCTCACTTCATCAATACGTGTAAACACTTGCTTCTTTATATTTAAGTTCTCAACGACAACTTCAATAATCCAATCTACATCTTTAAGGCGTTCAAAGTCATCATCAAAATTTCCAGCTTCAATTAAAGAAATGTTTTCCTTTGCTGCTAATGGAGCAGGCTTCTGCTTTAACAGCTTTTGAATAGCAGTTTGGCTTAGACGATTACGGACAACCTTGTCCTCTAGTGTAAGCCCTTTCTTTTTTTCGTCTTCTGTCAATTCTCTAGGTACGATGTCTAGTAGTAACGTTGGAATGCCGATGTTGGCTAAGTGGGCAGCAATTCCTGATCCCATAACTCCGGATCCTAATACAGCTGCTTTGCGAATGTTTCGACTCAACCGTAATCTCCCCTTTCTTCACTTTGAATGAATGCTCATTCATTTTTTAGTTAAAAAAATATAACCTCTTCTTCTTTCACTATAATCCATTTTGGAAATTTTCGCAATAATAAATCGAAACATCCTCCCATTTTATTCTGTCATTTTTTTACTCACATAGGAAACGATAATAGATGGAGGTGATCATCATGGCTAAACTTAAAAAGAATCCATCTGAACGAGCTAAGAGTGCTGCAAGCGTTAAAGGAAATGCAGGTCCAACGGTTAAAGGCGATGTGACCGGAAAGACTCAAAGCACCAACCAGCAATACAAAAAACCGAACATGGGTGGGGAATAACAAACGATATTACTCGCTGTTACTTCTTTAGTACATTAACGCATTGGGGGCCTGGCCCCCAATGCGTTAATGCGTTACCAGGTGACTTTATGAGCTGTGATTTTATTTGGTGACACTGCGTAAATGTGATCGTCTATATAGAGTACTCGCATGATTTGGTTTTCCCAGCTTTCGTAGAGGTTTTTCTCGGGCTCGTGGGTGATTTCCTTTTGTAGCTGAAAGCCCTTAACTAGGTCTATACTGTAGGCAAGTGCTCCTTGAAAGACTAATTCTTGTTCATACTGACTACCTACCTTATCTTGGTAAACAGTAATCGGAAAGGCAAATATATTTTTGTTTTTATTAAAGAGTAATGCTTTATGATCATAGTTTAGTGGTGAGTAGGTTCCTCCTCCACCAATAATTTCCGAGAATTTTTCAGTTGGTTCAGTTGGATTACTTACATCAAACAGTGAGATTTTCACACCATCTGTGAGAACCCGTGGCGACAGATCCCCCTCACTCTTTACTAGCTTTGTATGCTGTCCAAATCCAATTAAATGGTTTTCATCATAAGGATGAAGATAGTTGCTAAACCCAGGTATTTTTAACTCTCCAAGAACAGTAGGCTTCCTGTGATCACTCATGTCTAGAACAAATAATGGGTCAACCTCTTTGAACGTTACCACATATGCCTTTTGCCCCATGAATCTCACTGAATAAATTCGTTCACCCAGTGCCAGGTCTTCTACACTGCCAACCACATTCATGTTTTCATCTAGAACAAAAACATGATTACTTGAAGGGGTGTTTTCATTCCACGTATCACCTTCTGTAGTTGCAATCCTAAAATGCCCATCAAACTCATCCATAGAAAACTGATTGAGTAGGCTTCCCTTCACAAGACCAGATCCAATAAAGCTAACATCAAGTCCGTCTATTTCAAATTTAAAAATTTCTGTTTTAGCCGATGAGACAGGACGTATGGAATCAAAGATCGTTCTGTCATTCATAATGACCTCATTATATTTAGAAACGGCCATATATAAATTTTCTTTTGACATATAAATATCTGAACCACTACCTAAATAGGTAGAAACCTGCATCTCTTTTTCTGGTTGATCTATATCAAATGCCGCAATGATCGAATAGTTAGCATTTTGTGATTCTGGAAAATAACGAATATCCTCATAATTAATATGCTTCATGTCTTCTGAACTGGAGGTATCAAAGAACCTTGGCCTTAAATCGAGATCTTCCTTTTCTAATGCCCAATAATCTGGATAATGATTGTTTAGAAGATAGACGATCGAACCTACTTTTCTAGAGGTGATATAGTTCCCCTCTACCCCCACCGTTTTTAACTCTTTAGGATTACTAGGATCCGCTATATCATAAACCACTGCTTTGGTTTGCTGATACAGGGGAGCTACCCTTTTACTAGAGCTTTCTGCTATTGAGTAGTCCTGAAAAGAATGTCCAATAACAACTAGCTTATTTTGATCAACATATAATTGATAGGGTTCAAAGTCTGGATATTTAATAGTAGAAACTGCTTTAATCTTATCTGAAGGCACTGCTTTTGTAATAATTAACTCTCTATTTATCGCTTGGTAGATATAGGTACCATCTGTTTTTACAATATCTGCCTCATCCACACCTTGTACCTGTACATTAGTATCGGAAAAAGAACTTTCTGCTTCTGATTTTGAGCCGGCTGCTGAATCATCGGCAACTGTTGATTCCTCTGTGGCCATTCCAAAACGGTTACTTCTCATCGACTCTTCTTTTTTCATGATGCTACGAAAATATCCAAGAAGCTTTTGTTCATTTCCTACAATTGGAAGTCCGTCTGAAACTGAAAACGAGATCATTTCGCCTACCTTTAATAAGTCGCCTACTTTGGATTTAATTTCACTTTTAACGTGCAGAGAAAAATAGGGGGAAGCTATATCATAGCCATCCTCTGGCGGTGTAATGATTACTGCCATTTGGTCGTCTCTAACTGTTAACTTTGTGTCAACTCTATTTCCTTCTGCATCTTCTATATAAATATTTTTCGCTGTAAGCGTGGAAGGATCCATTTTATCCGAAAACTCTAACTCCCAAGTGTGATTAGGAAGCACCACTTTCCTACTATTTTCTAAAGCCCATCCACTAACCACACTGGGTTTTGATCCATACACTCCGTACTGAAAGATGAAAGCAACACAAATCAATAAGAATAATAGCATGATAAAATATTTTGGTTTTAACATTCTCAGGGAGCCTCCTTTATAGTGCATAGTCGAAAACGAGGAGGAAAAGTTACATCTTTTTTTACTTTTTCAGGAATATTTTTGAATATTCTATCAAAATGAACTTTACATATAACAATTCCAAATCAACAACTTAGAAATTGAGGTCCAACTTCTCCTGACATCATGTAAGTTGCAATTTAAAACATTTTCATCCAAACTACCCTTTTGTGTTACAATATTTTCAATCTAAACGTCAGGAGAATTCCATATATGTTTGAATTGATGCTTACAATGCTGGAAAGGTTGGGTATTCTTGTAACGATTGCGTTTATTTTGACACGCTTTCGTTTCTCTCGTCAGATGATTCAGCATGAACACATTGGACCTAGACAACAACTACTTGCTATTTTATTCTTTGGATTCTTTGCAATCATAGGAACATATTCTGGGTTAACCTTTAATGCCGATTCGATGGATTTTGACCGATGGGCAAATGACCTAAACCAAGATGAAGCACTAGCTAATTCAAGAGTAATCGGAATCATTATTGCGGGACTTCTTGGTGGTTATAAAGT
This sequence comes from Bacillus mesophilus, assembly GCF_011008845.1. GTDB lineage: Bacteria > Bacillota > Bacilli > Bacillales > SA4 > Bacillus_BS > Bacillus_BS mesophilus. The sequence goes on from NZ_JAAIWM010000003.1 coordinate 115,741, forward strand.
TGGAATTGGTGCAGGATTAATCGCAGGTGTTCACCGTTATTCGATGGGAGGCTTCACCGACATTGCATGTGGCTTATCTGCTATTATTGCTGGTATTGTTGCAGGAGCATTTTATCGCAAAAATAAACATATCTCATTAACTTCGGCCTTTTTTATTGGAGCCCTTGCTGAAGCCATACAGATGATCATTATATTACTAGTCGCTCAGCCATTTCAAAAAGCCTTAACCTTAGTAGAGATGATTGGTCTACCGATGATTCTAGCGAATGGTATAGGTTCTGCTTTATTTCTATTAATCATCCGAAACGTTCTAAACGAAGAGGAGAAGATCGGTGCCCTTCAAACTCAAAAGGCACTTCGCCTAGCCGAACTTACATTGACACATCTAAGAAAAGGTCTATATGTCGAATCTGCAAAAGAGGCATGTACAATTTTATATAGAGAGGTTCAAGCCAGTGCAATCGCAATAACCGACCAGGAAAGAATCTTGGCACATGTAGGCTTAGCCCAAGAGCACCATCGTGAGCTCACGCCTATTCAAACAGATGCAACAAAAAGAGTTATTCAAGAAGGTAGAGTTATTGTCGCTAATCATGACGAAATACAGTGCGTCCACGATGACTGTCCATTACATGCAGTGGTCATTGCCCCACTATGTCAAAGAGACAAAACAATCGGTACATTAAAATTCTACTTTCGTTCTGAAAAAGAGATTACCCCTCTTGTCATACAACTGATTACGGGCCTAAGCTCCCTACTTAGTAATCAGTTAGATATAGCCGAGGCAGATAGAGCTTATCACTTAGCAAAAGAAGCAGAAATAAAAGCATTACAAGCTCAAATAAGTCCACATTTTTTATTTAATTCACTAAACATCATTGTTTCACTCATTAGAACTGACCAAAAGAAAGCAAGGAATTTACTAATCGCTTTATCTCACTTTCTACGTCAAAATCTAACAGGTACGACTGAACAATGGATCACTTTAGAACAAGAACTTAAGCATGTAAAAGCTTATCTTTCAATAGAAGAAGCAAGGTTCGTTGATAAACTTCGTGTCATTTATGATATTGACGAGCAGGTTTTAGGGAAGCCGATTCCACCTTTAACACTGCAGCCGATTGTTGAAAATGCTATTAAACATGGAATTAAAGATAAGGAAAGGAATTGTGAAATTAGTATTATCATTAAGCAGATGGACCAGGACATACTCGTATCCGTTCAAGACAATGGACGTGGTATTGATTTTTCTAAATATCCAAAGTTAGTAAAAGAGAAAGTTATGTCTAAAACTGGAACTGGTATAGGACTATATAATGTGAATCGACGACTTGTCATGATGCTTGGTGAAAAATCAGCTCTCTCAATAAATAGTAAACAAAATGAGGGAACGACCGTTTCCTTTACAATTTCAGCGAGTATGGAGGAAGTATAATGACCGTGATCAAAGTTCTTATAGTCGATGATGAACGATATAGCAGAGATGAGCTAAAGCATTTATTATCCGAATATCCAACAATTGAGATTATTGGTGAGGCAGAGTCCGGTGATCAAGCCGTTATGAAGGCTTTGCAGCTACAGCCTGATGTTGTCTTTCTAGACATCGAGATGCCGAAACTAAATGGAATGGAAGTGGCTAGATCTTTAAAGGAACTCAAAAAGACGCCACTCATTGTATTTGCCACAGCTTACCCTAACTTTGCGGTCGAAGCTTTTCGTCATCAAGCAGTGGATTATCTAGTTAAGCCATTCGACGAGAGTCAGCTGAAGGAAACAGTTGCCCGCTTAAAAAGGCTATTGGTAGAGCATGAGCCAAAAAAGCTAGAAAAAACTGCGTCTATTTCTGCGAGGCTTGCACTTGAAGAGGATGACGGAATTATTTATGTGAATCCAAAAGACATCTTATATTTATACCGAGATGAAAGGGAAACCAAAATTGTCTTAAAAGATAAAGAATATCACTCCAAATTATCTTTAAAAGATTTCGAGGAAAGATTAGAACATCTTTCCTTTTATCGAATTCATAAAAGCTACCTCGTTAACCTCGATCATGTGTCTCGTCTTATACCTTGGTTTAATGGTGCCTATCAACTAGAGGTAAGTGGAATGAAGGAAAATTTATCAGTAAGCAGAAATTATGTAAAAGGTCTACGTGCACTCTTAGAGTTATAGCACGTAAGACCTCTTTTTTTTCACCTTAAACACAATTTCCTACATCTTAGACAAGAAATCACCTCAAGGAAAACGTTTTCATTTATGATAGTGAAAACGAATACAAAAACTTTCTTTCAAGGGGGATTTGACATGTATACATTTATTGCCGGTGTCCTGCTTTTAATTATTGGATACTTCACTTATGGAAAATTTGTAGAAAAGATCTTTGGTCCGAATTCAGGACGACAAACACCTGCTTTTACTCGTACGGATGGCGTTGACTATCTACCAATGAGTGAAAAGAAGAACTCATTAATACAGTTATTAAACATTGCAGGTGTGGGTCCCATTTTCGGTCCGATCATGGGTGCATTATATGGACCTGTAGCATTTCTTTGGATCGTAATCGGCTGTATTTTTGCCGGTGCTGTTCATGACTATTTAACAGGTATGATTTCTATTCGTAACAGAGGTGCTCATTTACCAGAGCTTGCAGGTAAGTTTTTAGGTAAATTTATGAAGCATATGGTTAACTTCTTCGCGGTATTATTACTACTTCTAGTAGGTACTGTGTTTGTAACAGCTCCTGCTGGACTACTACACACACTAATGAATGGCAGTGTAGCAATGGGAGTAATCATTGCAGCAATTTTCGTTTACTATCTATTAGCTACTTTACTACCAATTGATAAAATTATTGGTCGTTTCTATCCAGTGTTTGGTGCCTTATTATTAGTTTCTGCAGTTGGTGTTGGTGGGATGCTAATCATCACCGGTGCTCCAATTCCTGAATTGTCTTTAACAAATATGCACCCTGATAACCTACCAATTTTCCCATTATTATTCTTAACAATCTCTTGTGGAGCATTATCTGGTTTCCATGCAACACAAACACCGATTATCTCTCGTACAACTCAAAATGAACGTCAAGGCCGCTTCATTTTCTACGGAATGATGATTGCTGAAGGTATCATTGCTATGATCTGGGCAGCAGCGGCTATGAGTGTGTTTGATGGTTCTGCTGGTTTACAAGAAGTTCTTGCTGGTGGTCCTGGAGCTGTTGTAAGTGAAGTATCAATCGCATTATTAGGAGCTGTTGGTGGTACATTAGCGGTTCTTGGAGTAATCATTCTTCCAATCACTTCTGGTGATACAGCGTTCCGAAGTGCACGTATGATTATCGCAGATTATATTAACGTCGCTCAAACTAAAATGATGAGCCGTATATGGATCGCTATCCCATTATTCGTTCTATCATTTGCTCTAACAAAAATTGATTTCACTCTTTTATGGCGCTACTTCTCATGGGCAAACCAGTCAACAGCGGTAATTGCTTTATGGGTAGCTACCATGTATCTATTCATCGCTAAGAAAAACTACTGGATTGCTATGATTCCTGGTGTATTTATGACATATACAACCTTTGCATACATTTTAAATGCACAAATTGGGTTTGGCTTATCCATTAACGTCTCTTATATCGTTGCAGCCATTGCGACTGTTGCAATCATTGCTATCTTCTTCATAGCTGCAAAGAAGGCACGACTAAATAACATTCCTCTAGAGGATGAACTAGGTAACGTGGCTTAAACTACTGAAGCATCTGATCTTTTTTAAGATCAGATGCTTTTATCGTTTTCTGTGTCTCTTGTTGTATAAAATACAAGTAACTTATTACCCTATAAAAAAAGGAGGTAATCACTTGGAATTTATCTTATTTATTTTAATCCCTGACTTTATGATTGGCTTTGTTGTAGCTCTACTAGTTATCAAAAATAATCATCAAGAGAATATTTGGCAACTCATCAATCGTGGCCAGCCTGTCTCAAGCACAGTACACAAGAACATTGTTCTTACTGTATTAGTACTAACATTAATAGGTGTCTTTTCAGCACTCTTTTACTATATAACTCTACAGAGACTAAAAGAACGCAATCAGTAGTTGATTCTCCACTCAAAAAAATAAAAGGCGCAAGCTCCCGATTAGCCCCGACAAGCAAATGTTCCTACATCAAGAAAAGGGTGCTCTTTCCCTTTTCTTGATGTAGGGTTATTTACCTCGAGGAGCTGGGTGCTGAAGCCGAATTCAAATGCACTAGCCCAAGTTATCAACAAATGATAAATTTTATTTCCTAAAAAAAATAAAAGGCCCTGAGCATTTACAAGCTCAGTAGCCTTTCTAAAGGAAGTAACGTGTACTCCCGAATTATTTCTTGAAAATTCCTTTTACAACGAACGCAACGTTTGCTGGTCGTTCTGCTAATCTTCTCATAAAGTAGCCATACCAGTCATTTCCGTATGGTACGTACACTCTCATCTTATACCCTTCCTTAGCTAGCTCTAGCTGACGCTCTGGGCGTATGCCGTATAGCATCTGGAATTCAAATTGGTCGTTTGGAATGTTTAACTCTTTCACAACCTTTTTGGTATATTCGATGATTGCATCATCATGAGAAGCAACTGCCGTATAGTTTCCATTTTCAAGGTGCATTTTGATGATTTTCTTTAGATTCTCATCGACATCCTCTTTATTTGGAAACGCTACCTCAGGAGATTCTTTGTAAGCCCCTTTTACTAAACGAAGGTTAGGCTTATATTGGTTTAAGTCTGCAATATCATCTGCAACGCGGTATAGATATGATTGTAAAACGGTTCCAATATTGTCGTACTCAGATCTTAGCTGTTTAAAAATATCAAGCGTTTTAGCGCAACGTGAGTAGTCTTCCATGTCGATGGTAACAAATACCCCTTGTTCCTTTGCAGCCTCAAGAATTCGACGCATATTACGTAAAACCACATCATCGGAAATATCTAATCCCATTGATGTCATCTTAAGTGATAGCTGAGAATCAAGCTTCTCCCGACCAATTGCTTTAATCGCATCAATTGAATTATCAGCCATTTCATTGGCTTCCTCTTCATGATCCACAAACTCTCCTAAATAATCAATCGTGACTGCTAGACCCTTATTATTCAAGTCTTTAATTACCTTTACTGCCAAATCAATTGTTTCACCAGCGACAAATCTTCCAGCACCGAAATGAAGTCCATACTTCTTCGCAAGCTTCGTTAACGGTTTGTTTTTCGACAAAAACAAGAAAAAGTTACGCATAAGCTGTTCCATCTATACCCCTCCTGAAACCATACATAGTTTACGTAACAATATATCCTATGTTAAAAGAGGCTATATGTTTTTAAACCAACATCATTTTATCATCTTTTTCGCCAATTGGATATGAAAAAATTATGTTATTTGTCGGATATTAGGCTTGTTTGTCAAATGGTGTAACAAGCCTTACAACTTAGCAAACATGCATCAAAAAGCACTCTGTAGAAATCTACAGAGCGCTTTTGTTTATAATTGTACTTCTTCCTTATTTTCCTGTTCTTTTACATACCGATTTCTAGGATGTTCTGCACATTCCTGACTACATGAACGGACGTGCTCATGCTCACAGTCCTCACATAATAATAAATGTTTATTACAATCCGGATTTCCACACTTTACATAGCGTTCTTCCGGTTGATCACAGTAATAGCATTTTCCAACAACATTTGCTTCTTCAGTTCGATTAACTGGAACTGAAATCCGCTCGTCAAATACGTATAGTTTTCCGTCCCAATGTTTCCCTTTTACTTCCTCATCGTATCCATAAGTGACAATGCCACCATTTAGCTGAGAAACATCTTCAAATCCTTCCTTTAAGAGAAAGCCAGAGAATTTCTCACAGCGAATTCCTCCCGTACAGTAAGTAAGAATTTTCTTATCTTTTCGGTCAGCTAAATTCTCTCTGACCCATTGTGGTAAATCTCTAAAGGTTTCAACATCAGGTCTGATCGCATTTTTAAAATGACCCAGATCATACTCATACGTATTTCTGGCATCGAGAATAATAACATCTTCCTCTTGCATGGCCTCATAAAACTCCTTGGGAGACAAATGCTTTCCTGTTAACTGGTTAGGGTCAACATCATCCTCAAGATGTAGATTAACAATTTCGGGTTTCACCTTTACCTTTAGCTTTTTAAAGGCATGCTCATCCGACGGTTCAACCTTAAAGATTAAATCTGAGAATCTTGGATCCTCTCTCATTTCCTTCATATATTGTTGTGTCTGTTCTACCGTACCTGATACCGTTCCATTAATTCCCTCATGAGCTACATATATTCTTCCCATAACACCAATACGTTCACAGAAAGCACGATGCTCCTCCATAAAGACAGCTGGTTCTTCAATATGAACATACTTATAATATAACAATACTTGATACTTCATTTTTCCATCACCTGTAATCATAAAAATTTATTATTAGCATAACTAAAATTGATTATAAAATGTAATCCAGTAAAAGACAAAAGAAGTGTATGGAACATACACTTCTACCTTTTACTTTTTTCTCGATGTGCCTCGTTCATTTCTTTAATTTCTGCAATGAGCTCTTTTAGGCCTTCCTTAGCATCTGGATAGGTTTCATTCCAATGCTTGGCCAACGGTGGCATCGATTTTGCAATATGAGTATACATCACATATGCCTGAACCTTCTTCTTCAATTCATCATTTGCTTCTCCTAAAAGAAGCTCTGTGTACTTTTCAACTAAACCATCTAGTTGATCAACCAATTTTTCGTTCAACTACCTCATCTCCTCTTTAATCTTTACATTACACGTTTGAGGACATGTGGAGCAACCATCTTCAGAATCTGGCAATCGATTGTAAAAACAACAAGTTTTCCGGACTCTTAACATACTGTCTTTATGACTAATATATTTCTTCTCGGTGTAAAACTTACGAATTGGATTTTTTGAATAACTGCCGAACACTGTCCCCTCTGCTTCTAGAAGGGCTTGAAAATCTTCTTTTAAATTGGGATGATTTGGCTCTTTTTCCATCATGCTTTCATAGATCCAAAAAATATAGACAGCCGCATTTTCCCACAGATTATGCCGAGAAACCTTAGCATTAACAGAAAGAACTTCTATAACGGGAGACAAATGATCCCTAAATATACTTTTAAAGGAAGCTGTTCTCCAACTGTCACGATGATCTTCTACAGTGGTCACATCAAGATTGCCTAATTGTAACTTAGGTAACCATGTCCCGTTATCCTCATATGACTGAAAAACAGAAGAGGTAAGGCTAAAGTCCAAACGTTTATCAAACATGCTCATGGAATATAAAAACGGAACCATGATATTGTAGCCATACCTTTTCATGAATTGAGATGCAGCCACATAAGGTTCGTCTATTTGATACATTTCCTGTAATTCGATTAGAAATTCACCAACAAATTTCTCATCTAAAAGCTTACTGCATGGAAAAGAGAAACCTTCTGGTACGTCTTTAACAGTTAGACGATAATTTCTTAACAATTCTAGCTCATTAGATTGTAATTGCTTGCTTACCATGCACTTCTCCTATCTGAGGCAATATACATCTTCCTCTACCATGCGGAATGCATAAAGGAGTTCCAAAAATAGGATCTTGAGTCACTTGGCAATGAACATCAAAAACATCTCTAACTAAATCACAATTAATAACGTCCTCTGGCTTCCCCTGAGCATATACTGCCTGATTTTTAATAGCTACTACCTGATGGGCATAACGACATGCTAAGTTTAAATCGTGAAGAACCATCACAATTGTACGCTGTTCTTTTTCATTTAAATCAAATAAAAGATCTAGTATTTCAATTTGATGAGTCATATCTAGGTACGTAGTTGGCTCATCTAAAAGAATAATATCCGTATCTTGAGCAAGTGTCATAGCAATCCAGGCACGCTGTCGTTGACCACCTGATAAAGAGTCAACAGGACGATCAGCAAATTCAGTCATTCCTGTAGATTGCAAAGCCTCGTTTACGGCTTCCTCATCTTCTTTTGACCATTGCTTTAGCCAGCTTTGATGAGGGTATCGCCCTTGTTTTACGAGCTGTTGAACCGTTAAGCCCTCAGGTGCATTGGGACCTTGTGGAAGAATCGCTAATTGTTTAGCTATGTCTTTCGTTGCAAGCTTTGCAATGCTATTTCCCTCTAATAAAATGGAGCCCTCCTGTGGCTTCAGTAATCGTGCTAAGGAACGAAGGAGTGTAGATTTCCCGCAACCGTTTCCACCAATAAATACAGTAATTTCTCCTTTGGGAATTTGAAGATTCAAATCCTTAATGATGATGCTATCGCCATATGAAAGTGTTAAAGAGTCGGTACGAATGGCACTCATTTAGGTTCACTCCTTTTTATTTTAAGATTCCTAACACGGTTCAAAAAAGAACTGTTCCTCTTACAGCATCTATTTGTATATACTAGAAATGTATAGATTATATTCGGTACACTTTTTTAATGACATTATTATGTATAGTTTATTTTAGTTTCAATATGCTGTCAATGATGTTGAAAATCATTTTCAATAAGAAATGGTAATAAAATGTAAAATTTCACTAAGCCTAGAGGAGATTTACCTATGCTAACTTTCCACCGTAAAAAACTAATTGTTCTCATTGTAGTGATCTTTCTTTTTTTAACTGGCTGTAAAGAGCAGGCAGAAGCCCCAAAGACTAGTGAACCGAAACCGGAGCAGTTGATTCCTTTTCAACATGCTATTGGTATTTCAAACATTCCGAGTTCTCCGAAACGTGTTGTCATTTTAACCAATGAAGGAACAGAGGCTTTCCTTAAGCTAGGTGTTAAACCAGTAGGAGCAGTCAATTCATGGGTGGGAGATCCATGGTATGAGCATATCTCTAGAGAAATGGTTGGAGTTCAACCAGTAGGCTTTGAACAGGATCCAGACATTGAGTTAATTCGCACTTTAAAGCCCGACCTCATTATCGGAAATAAAATGAGGCATGAGCAAATATATGAAGCATTATCTGATATCGCTCCAACCGTTTACTCAGAAACACTTCATAGTGACTGGAGTATTAATTTTACATTCTATTCAGAGGTTCTTAATAAAAAGGAAGAGGGCCAAACAGTACTTGCAGATTGGAAAGTTAGACTTGAGGGCATTTCCAACCTATCAGATCCGTTAAAAGAGATATCGATAGTACGATTTATGAAGGATCACGCTCGAATTTATCAAAAAGATTCCTTTGCTGGTTACATTTTTGAAGAACTCGGCATATCTCGCCCAGAAAATCAGAAGGATACTGAAGTTGCTCACATACCATTAAGCAAAGAACAAATCTCAGAAATGGATGGTGACCTTCTATTCTACACCACCTATGAGACGCAAAGTGAAGAAGAAGAGAATAATGAGGAAGAATGGATCAATCATCCTGCGTTTATCAATCTAGAGGTAGTAAAGGCTGGCAAAGCATACAAAGTGAACGATAGTGTTTGGCACCGTGCAGGTGGAGTACTTGCTGCTGAGAAGCTGGTTGAGGATTTAGAGAAGGTTTTAACACAATAAACTTAATGAGTAAAAATCCAGGGTCTCCCCTGGATTTTTTTAAAAACTAAAACACACTCTTCATTGGTTTTGTATTTCGAATCAGATATATTACTAACGCGACAATAACTGCCACAGTCAAATAAGAGATCCATGGTAAGTACGTTTGAATGCCTAAACTTAATAACCTGGCTCCTCCAAAGTTCCCAAGTCCCTCACCTAAACCAAAAATAAAATTAGCTAACCCAAAATAGGTTCCAATTAACTGTGCGGTCCCTAACTGTGTAATCGTTATATCAATCGTTGGCATTAAGATCATTTCGCCAATGATAAAGATTACTCCACTTACAATTAGTAAGCTAAAATGATTGGCAAAATACAACGAGCTAATCCCAAATCCTATAAAAGCAGTACCTAATGCCAGGGCATTCATCGGATTTATTTTCCTAATAATCCTGTTTGTAATCGTCGTTTGAAAGATCACAACGAGAATACTATTGAATGTCCACACAAGTGAAACAGCAGTTGGGTTATCCATAAATGATTCAGCTCGAAGTGGCAAAGCAAGTGCAAATTGAGCAAAAAGGCCCCAGACGAAAATACTCATAATCGAATATATAACAAATGCCTTGTTTTTAAAAATTTCTAGATAAGATTGAAAGGTTATGTCTTCACATTCTCCTTCCCCACAATTAGCAGGTACAAATAGCCAGCTGATGATTCCAAGAACAAAGAACAAACCAGCTGATATATAGAAAATGATGATGGACTCTTCTCCTATCAAAAAGTATGTTAGCAACCCGGCACTTGCAATACCAAGGTTAGCCGCTATACCTCTTAATGAGAAAACAGTAGTACGATGATCTCCTTCTGATGCAAGGGCGGCAATAGCTGCTTTTGTTGAAGGTGAATTTAATCCACCACCTAGTCCATTGATCATTGCTACCATAAGTAACAATGGATACGTCCCTGCAATCGCAAAGCCAATCAGCCCCACACCCTTCACAAATGCTCCAATCACAATAATCATTCTTCTACCTATTTTATCAGCCAATAATCCACCTATGACACTTCCTCCCTGATAAGAAAAGGAGCTCACTGCTAACACCGTACCAATCTGAACAATCGTCAATCCTTTAAGGACCTTAAGTACAATTGGCAACAGTGGTAACACAATATAATAAGCTAAATGAGATAATAGCACACCGAGAAGTAGGATTTTTAAAGCAGTAGGTAACGTATTGAAATTTGATTTAAACAAAGATATCACCCCTTTTAACTAGCTTGACTCGGAATGATGTGTTTCATGCTCTTTCATAAGAAGTTACAATTTTGCGCATAATGGAAAGAGATTGCCTAAAAAAGAAGGAGGAAATATTTATGAAAAGTAGAGTGGTGGCAGGAGTTCTCGGTATTTTATTGGGCAACTTCGGTATACACAAGTTTTACCTTGGCAAAATCGGAATGGGAATCCTTTACTTAGCGTTCTTCTGGACTGGAATACCTGGTATTATTGGACTTATTGAGGGAATTCTTTATCTAGTTAAGACAGAGGAAGAATTTCAAGCTAAATATGGTCGATGAAAAAAAGCTGTCAGTAGATGATCTGACAGCCCAAAACTATTGCATACTGTATTCTCTAGTTGATTCATTATGGTCAATGAACTGATATTTACCTTCTATAAATACTTGATGCCAAAGCATGAACATCAGTACCGTCCAGATTTTGCGACTATGATCGTGCTTTCCAAGTGCATGTTCATCAAGAAGCTCGTAAATAAACGGTTTATAGAATAAATGGTCGGTCTCACTTTCACCAATAATTTGGATTGCCCAATCATATAATTCATTTTTCAACCATACTCTGATTGGTACTGGAAACCCTAATTTCTTTCTGTTAACTACATGTGATGGAACAAGGTCCTCGAACGCCTTTCTCAAGACCCATTTTGTTGTACCCTCATTAATCTTAAAATGTGAAGGAATGGATTCTGCCACCTTAAGAACCTCACGATCTAGAAACGGAACACGTAATTCTAGAGAATTTGCCATTGACATCTTATCAGCCTTCAATAAAATATCTCCACGAAGCCATGTATGGATATCAATGTATTGCATTTTTGTAACCGGATCATAAGCTCTTGCTTGGTCATAATAAGGAGAAGTAATGTTCTTATAATGAAGGTTAGGCTGATAATTGCGTAAAAGCTTCATCTTCTCCTGCTCATTAAACATTTTTGCATTTCCTATATACCTTTCCTCTATCGGAGTACATCCCCGCTCAATGAGACTCTTCCCTCGCATACCGTATGGTAACGATTCTGCTCCCTTTAGAAGAAGCATTTTGAGATTCTCAGGAATATATTGAAAAGGCATTAACGAATGAGGTTCGCGGTAAATATTATAACCCCCAAATAATTCATCTGCTCCTTCACCTGATAAGACCACCTTTACATAGTTACGAGCCTCTTTTGCTAGGAAGTAAAGTGGAATAGTGGCCGGATCTGCAAGAGGATCATCAAGATGCCATACAATTTTAGGTAGTTCTCTTTTAAAATCTTCTACATTAATATAAATAGAATGATTGATGATCCCTAGCTTTCTCGCAGTTTCTTTAGCAACCTCAAGTTCACTATAACCCTCGTTTTCAAAACCGATGGAGAAGGTCCGGAGGTTAGGTGAAAACTCCTTTGCAACAGCCGCGATAATCGTAGAATCGATTCCACCTGATAAAAATGAGCCGACTGGAACATCACTGGTTAAATGTTTTTCGACTGAGTCGAAAATCGTTTCTCTTACTTTCTTAAATAAAATCTCCTCATTGTTTGAGAATGGCTGAAAAGACACCTTATGATATTGAAAAGTCTCCATCTTGCTCCCAAGCTTTTTTATAAAATAATGACCCGGCTCCATTCTTTTGATAGTCTGAATCATCGTAGTAGGCTCCGGAACATATTGGTACGTCAAATAGTGTTGTATAGATTGCAGATTAAGATGTCTACCATCCTCTTCATCAAGCAGACTTTTCTTTTCAGACGCAAATAGTAGGCAATCTTCATTTTCTTTATAATACAGTGGCTTAATACCGAATTGGTCTCTTGCACCAAAGAGCGTCTTTTCAACTTGATCCCATATGACAAAGGAAAACATTCCTCTCAGTTCATGTACAACATCTTTTCCAATTTTGCTAAATAAAGCAACAATTACTTCCGTATCTGAATGGGTTTCAAACTGATAACCACTAAAAACTAGCTTTTCTCTTAGCTCCATGTAATTATAAATCTCGCCATTGAAGACAATCCAGTACCTCTCGTTGTCATAGCTTAATGGCTGGGTACCGCTCTCTAAATCAATGATACTTAGTCTTCTAAACAGCAAATCTACATGTGCATCCTGATAATGTCCCTCTTGATCTGGTCCACGATGCTTGATTGCTGCACTCATTTTTTTCACATCATGATGACGATCTTCAAAACGATTTACATCATATATACACGCAATAAATCCACACATTAATATCCATCCCTTCAACTATCTGGAAGTTTAACGATGGAATAATAGCTTTTGTTACAAATTTTTCAAGGATTTTAATTTGGTTTATTCAATAACCTCTTCATAGGAAAAACTTGTTATCGACAATCACTTTTTTTACATAAGGGGGAATTTATAAGCTATTTACAAGTTTTTTATACCTAGTACCATAAGAACTTGGTTAAAATCAACTGTCATATTAGCTAATTGCGTGAGATTAAGAACTATTGTATGCAGTAGTGGGGATAATTGCGTGAACTTGAGATTAATTGCGTAAGTTTCTACTATATTTGTTTTAATTGTCAGGATTATTGCGTAACTGCCTCCAAATCGTTCATCCTTCAAAAAAAACGTATCCCAAATTCGGGATACGTTCTCATTTATTCTCTATTGTCCTAATCCTTCTTTACTTAATGTTTCAGTAAGAGCTTCTATCGCTGCTTCAGCATCGCTGCCTTCAGCAGTAATTTTAATTTCACTGCCACTTGGGATCCCTAAAGACATAACACCCATAATGGACTTTAAATTTACGGAACGACCTTTATACTCAAGGTTAATTTCGCTATCAAATCTTCCAGCAGCTTGAACTAAAACTGTAGCAGGACGTGCATGAAGACCTGAATCGCTTGTGATTGTAAAAACCTTTTCTACCATTAAACATTCTCCTTTAGTTACTAAGATTGTTGAATGACTATTGCTGTACTTCCTTCTTCCATAATCCTACCATTAATGCAGTTATAACTGCACCAATTAAAATAGCTAGTAGGTACATGAATGGGTTACCGTTTACGACTGGAATAACGAAAAGCCCTCCGTGTGGAGCTGGTAAACCAATACCAAACAGCATTGTTAGTGCACCTGCTACGGCAGAGCCTACAACGATCGAAGGAATAACTCGACCTGGATCGGCCGCTGCAAAAGGAATCGCTCCTTCTGTAATAAAGGATGCACCCATAATATAGTTTGTTTTTCCTGCTTCACGCTCTGCCTTCGTAAACTTTTTCTTGAAGAAAGTTGTAGCTAAAGCCAAGCCTAATGGAGGTACCATCCCACCAGCCATGATTGCTGCATGTGGAGCAAGATTACCTGCATCGATCATAGCAATTCCAAAAGTAAAGGCTGCTTTGTTGATGGGACCACCCATATCTACTGCCATCATACCACCAAGAAGTAAACCAAGTAAAATTGTAGCGTTACCTAAGCCCTCAAGCCATGCTGTTAACCCTGCATTTAATGCCACTACAGGTTCAATGACGACATACATCATCAGTAATCCCGTAATTAAAATACCAAGCAGTGGGAATAGAAGGACTGGCTTAATTCCCTCAAGTGATTGCGGAAGACCTGATAACATTTTCTTTAAGAATAAAACAATATAACCAGCTAAAAATCCTGCAATAAGTCCTCCTAAAAATCCTGCTCCACCAGTTGCTGCCATGAAGCCTCCAACCATACCAGGCGCAAATCCAGGACGATCCGCTATGCTCATTGCGATAAAACCAGCTAAAACCGGAATCATTAATCCAAATGCATTTCCACCACCGATTGTCATTAAAGCTTCGGCAATAGGGTGGTAAGAAGGATGCTCCGGATCAAATGCTTCAATTCCAAATAGGAATGAGATCGCAATTAAAATCCCACCACCAACAACAAACGGAAGCATGTTAGATACACCATTCATGAGATGCTTATAAAAGCCAGTTCGCTCGGAACGTCCACCAGCAGAACGTTCGTCACCTTCCCCAGTACCATGGAAAATAGGGGCTGATCCACTTACTGCGCGATCAATTAATTCCTTTGGCTGTCTAATTGCCTGGGCCACTGGCACTTCAATCACTGGCTTCCCTTTAAACGGAGCCATATCAACCTTCGTATCTGCCGCTACAATAATCGCAGCTGCTTTTTCAATTTCCTCTGGAGTTAATTTATTCTTCACTCCACTAGAACCATTTGTTTGAACTTTGATATCAATCCCTAGTTCTTTCGCTTTAGCTTTAAGCGAATCTGCTGCCATGTAAGTATGTGCGATACCCGTTGGACACGCAGTGACAGCTAACACTAACTTGGAGTTAGTTGAAATTGGTTGCTCATCAACCGTCTCAGCCTGTTCTTTGTCATCAATCGCCTGAATGACTTCGTCTTTTGTTTTGGCTGATTCAATTCTTTGCCTAAATGCTGGGTCCATCAAATATGAGGATAATCTTGATAAAGTCTCAAGATGCTCGTTATTCGCTCCCTCACTAGCTGCAATCATGAAGAATAGATGACTCGGCTGACCATCAAGTGCCTGATAGTCAACTCCCTCAGTAGAACGTCCAAAAGCAATTGCAGGCACCTTAACTGCATTTGTCTTAGCATGTGGAATGGCAATACCTTCACCAATTCCAGTAGTGCTTTGGGCTTCTCTAGCTAAAATTGCTTCTGTAAATTTCCTGCGGTCATCTAATCTTCCTGCTGATGAGAGTACATCAACTAACTCTTCAATAACTGCTTGTTTAGATTTTGCTTTTAAATCTAAAATAATCGTATCTCTTTTTAACAGCTCAGTAATTCTCATGCTCTTTCCTCCTTATAATGTTTTTATTTTTACTTGCGATAGTATATTTCTTACATCTTCTTCCGTACAAAGATCTGTTGAGAAGGCAGTAGCTGTTCCAGAGGCTACTCCATGCTGAAAGGCTTCTGCGATCGTTCCCCCTTGAACAAGGGAGGCTAAGAAACCAGCAACTGTTGAATCACCTGCTCCAACTGAGTTTTTAACAGTTCCCTTTGGAACCGATGCCACTAAAGTCACCTCATCATTGACTAAAACTGCTCCCTCACCACCCATTGAAATAATGATATTTTGAGGACCGTTAGCTAATAATTGCCTTCCAAAAGTAATCGCTTCTTCCTTTGAGGATATTTCCTTACCAACCAGCTCAGATAATTCATGCTGATTAGGCTTGATTACTAATGGTCGATACTGTAACACCTCTTTAAGGGGAGGCCCTGATACATCAACAATAAATGGGATTCCTTTTTCCTGGCACAACGAAGCAAGTGACTTATAATAATCTAGCGAGATGGAGGGTGGATAGCTTCCAGCTAACACAAAGTAATCACTACTTGTTAACCCTTCGACTAACTTATAAAGTTCTTCCTTTTGAGACCCATTAATAAAGGAACCGCTTCCATTTATTTCCGTCTCCTGAGCTTCTTTTAACTTTATATTGATTCGTGTTGGTTCATCATGCTCTATAAATTGATGCGAGATTCCTTCACGCTCAAGAAAATCCTTTATAAAACCACCGGTAAAACCTCCGATAAAACCTAATGCCTGATTATCAACCCCTAGCCTTCTTAAGACCCGTGACACATTTATTCCCTTTCCACCTGGATAAAAGAATGTTTTGTTCGTCCTGTTAAGCGAGCCTAAGGATAGGTTTTCCACCTCTACTAAATAATCAATCGAAGGGTTTAGGGTACAAGTGTAAATCATAGTGATACAACCTCAATTCTCGTTTTTTCTTTATACTCTGCAAGAATCTCACTTTCTATCACATTTGTTATAATACATGCCTCATTTATGTCAGCAACCTTTGCAAATGTAACTTCATGAAATTTCGTATGATCGGCTAAGACGTAAGCCTCCTGACCTAATTGAAGAGCTTTGCTTTTTATTAAAGCTTCCTCAGGATCTGGTGTTGTATAGCCGAATTGTGGATGAATTCCATTTACACCTATAAAAGTTTTATCAAACCGAAACTGTTTAAGAGCCTGAAAGGCACCTGAACCTATAAGAGCTCTTGTCTTTTGTTTAATATGTCCGCCGATCAGAAACGTATCGATATTTTGCTCAAGCAAAGCTTCTAAATGGGTGAGTCCGTTCGTCACAACCTTTATATCCTTTGCTTGGATAAAACGAATCATTTGAAAGACAGTAGTGCCTGCATCAAGATAGATACAGTCTCCATTTCGGATTAAACCAGCAGCAAATTTTCCGATTTCTTCTTTTTCACTAAGGTTCTTGGTTGACTTCTCTGTAATGCTCAGCTCTTCACCTTTTTGGTGGAGAAGGGCTGCCCCTCCGTGAACACGCTTTAATTTATGATTAAGCTCAAGCTGACTCAAATCACGACGAATGGTGGATTCAGATGATTGTGTTGCTTCAACAAGTTCATGCAGCTTAACGACTTCTCTTTCTGCGATCATTTCTAAAATGATTCGATATCTTTCAGCAGTCAGCAATTGTCTCCCACCTCCTGTAACATTCTAATGTTTATATAATAGCGTAAGCCCTTTCATTTTTCAATCAATAACTATCAAAAACAGTCAAAATAATTCGTGAATCAACCAAAACCAACCAGTGGTTAATTGGACATAAACAGAAATAGGCTGTCCAATTTAAATTGGACAGCCTAACTATAATCAATCTTTATGATGGTGGTGGTGATGTTTGTCCCAATTTGGAACATAGTTATTTTCCTCAAGCTCCTTCAAACGACTTTCCATTTTCTCTAAAATTTTCGACCCTTTTTCCTCGGTAAGTACACCAAATTCTATGTATTTTTTAATAATTTCCTTCTTACTTTCCAACATTTCCTCATACAGTTCCTTAAGCTCTTCCTTTTGCTCATCTGTTAATTCAACCTTTGGCTGGTCCTTAGTCACTGTTTGGGTTTCTGCTAATACAGGATTAATCGAAAAACTAAACACCATACAAAGGATTGATAAAGCAGTTAAAGCACCTTTCATAGCCTACCTCCTTAAATTAAATACAAATATAGTATTTAATAGTAAACAGATTACTATTCAAAAAAGGTCTAGTGATAAAAATGAGCAAACCATTTTTGCACAACTGGCTTTTTGTATAGATTTGAAATCATATTTAAAAAGTAGTCCGGAATCCCTTTTGGAGAATAGATGCGTTTATAAAATCTAAAATAGGCTAACTTTATATCGTCCCATTGACTACAGTTCTTTATTTGCCTAAATCTAGCAACATCGATTAGTTTAATCTCACCAGTTTTAGTAATCATAATATTCTTTAGATGGATATCTGAAGGATTTAAACCAGATTCACGAGCAGCCGCCAAAGCGTGATCAGCCTCCTGGATATGCTCCGGACTAATTCTAATACCGCTTCGTAAGCAATCAAATAATGTGATTCCTTCAATATAATCAATAACTATATAATTATGACCAGATCCATATATGGTAGGAAAATAAGAAATGGTTTGTAGTTGCTGATAGATTTCGGCCTCTTCAATTGCCGTTTGTTCCTGATTAGGAAAAAACACCTTTAACGCATAATCGGATGATTGAATCCGAAACACGACGGCACTTCTCCCTTCACCAATAAAGTCCAAGCTTGGATCATACTTGATTAGCTTTGTCATACCCTTTACTTGAGTAAACATGACACTAGCAGCAAGCTCATCAAAAGATTTCATCGTTTTCCTCCAGCATTGTGTCAACTCATTCTCTTTCATTATATGATAAAGCAAAAGAAAAAGGCACTAGATCTAACGATTGCTAGAAAAGTTACCTCGTCACAAACCATTGTATTCTTTTTTACCTCTAACTAAGCATGCTGCTAATAGTAACTTTTCAATAAAAAAGAAGAATACATCAATTCTTCCCTTTTAAGTATTATTTTCTACTATTAAATTCTGCTTTTATCTTTTCCAATACTTCTGGCTTAGTCATAATATCCAGCCCTGTTAGTGCCATTGTCTTTGCTCCTAAAATCATACCTTCTTTACCCATGTCACTCATTGCTGCTTGTTGAAACTCCGGTGTATGACATGCTGCTCGCTCAGTAGTGATCTGAATGTATGGGTGAATAGACGGTACAGCATAGCTTACATTCCCCATATCAAGTGAGCCGGAATCACTGTTAGTAACAACAATATCCGATTCATTCACACCTAGAAAAACGAGGTTTTCTGTAAATACGTCAGACAACTGCTCATTTGTGATCATATCATCATAAGAAAATTCATAGTTTGAAATTTCTACTCTGGCCCCTGTTGCAAGAGCAGCCGCTTGAGCACAGGCCTTTACCTTTTCAGCCACTTCATTTACATAGCTGCGACTTGATGCTCGAACATAAAACTGTGCTACCGCATAATCAGGAACAACATTGGCAGCCTTCCCACCCTCAGGTATAATTCCATGAATTCTTACATCTGATTTTACGTGCTGTCGCAATGCGTTAATGCTATTAAAGGTTTGAATCACTGCATCTAATGCATTAATTCCTTCATAAGGTGCAGCAGCCGCATGAGCAGAGCGTCCAAAGAACTCAAACTGAATTGCATCCATGGCTAATGACGATCCACTTTTTTGATAATGATCTAATGGATGAACCATCATTGCTACATCAAGATGATTGAACACACCCTCTTCTGCCATTGTTACCTTTCCACCACGTGTTTCTTCTGCAGGAGTTCCATATACATATACCTTTCCGCCACTTTCAGCTAAAACAGAGCTCAATCCAATGCCAGCTGCTACCGCCATTGTGCCAATTAAGTTATGTCCACAAGCATGTCCAAGCCCTGGTAGTGCATCATATTCAGCCATAAACCCAACAGATGGTCCTGGTTTCCCACTATCAAACACTGCTGTGAAAGCTGTTGGTAAATCACAGGTGCCAACAGAAACAGAAAAACCGTGCTTTTCTAACTTCTCAGATAGTATTTTGCATGCCTTCACTTCTTCATGACCTAATTCAGGGTTATTTCCTATGTACTCACTAATTTCATAAAAATCTTTTTGTAACTCATCAATGGTTGTTAGTACTCTTTCTCTCATGTCAATTTCCCCCTATATACAATGTTCTCTTCCCTTACTCTAAAAGATATACCATTTGTTCGTCCTTGTCTTCCTAAACATTAACTCTGTCTTGTTACTAAACTTAAAGGTAAGTTACTATCTCATATTTCGAAAGTGATCAATAAATTCAGCAGGTGTACTCTCCGTATAGTAAGGAAACACTCCTTGACTCGTATGCAAATATAAACACCCATATTCTTCTGACATCTCTCGATATGAAACATCAAAAACGTTCTTAAGTGGAAAAGTGTTAGCAGATGTTACAATTTTATCTTCATGTAACTCCATATATTCAATTCTCTTAATTTGCTTTTGTTCAAGTCTAATGATTTTACGGTCAATTTTAATATAAGGTTGTGAATATATAATTTTAACATCAACTCCTTAACTTCTCTTTTTATCAATATAACCTATCTCCATAAAATTATCGAAACTTAATCATTGACGTATGGTTTTTTCTGTTTTATAATTTATCTCAGATTCATATATCTTTAATTAGAGATATATTAACTAAAAATAATAATTAAAAAGGCGAGGGATTATTTATGACTAAAACAAAATGGGCAGTAGATACGGCACACAGCGGAATTGATTTTTCGGTAAGACATATGGTTATTTCTTCAGTAAAGGGTTCTTTCAACAGCTATAGCGCTTCTATTGAAGCGGATCCAAAGGATTTAACGACTGCTTCAATCGATTTTTCAGTAGACCTTGCGAGTGTTGACACTCGTAACGAAGACCGTGACAACCACTTACGCTCTGCAGACTTCTTTGATGTTGAACAATTCCCAACGATGACTTTTAAATCGACTTCAGTTGAGAAGACAGATGAAGATGAGTACAATGTTACAGGTGATTTAACTTTACACGGTGTAACTCGTCAAGAAACGTTTAAAGTGGTGTATGAAGGTTCAGGTTTAGATCCATGGGGTAACGAAAAAGTTGGTTTCAGTGCAACTGGAAAATTAAATCGTGGCGATTATGGTTTAGTATATAACGCAGCACTTGAAACTGGTGGAGTATTAATTGGAGATCAAATTAAAGTATCACTTGAAATTCAAGCTTCAAAAGAAGCATAAAGAACAAAAGGCGCAAGTGCCTCGTTTAGCCCCGACAAGCAAATGTTCCTTGAAGAGAAAAAGGGTGATCTTTCCCTTTTACTCTTCAAGGGTTATTTGACCTCGAGGGGCTGGGCGCTGGAGCTGGATTACTACAAAAAATCGTTTTAAGACAACACTAAAATCATATACTTTCTTAACTTTAAATAAAAACTCTTCAAGGGAATCCCTTGAAGAGTTTTTTATTATTAAAATTTATTCCATTCGTGTAATTCTAACCTTCTTACACCTTCAACAATGTATGGATCCTTCTCAGCTAGTTCTTTAGCTTCTTCTAATGAATCCGCAATATAAATAACCATTCCACCCGAACCATCAACGAATGGTCCTCTAGCAAATATTTTTCCAGCTTCATCTAAACTTGCTAAAAAGTCTAAATGTTGGTCACGGAATTGTGCATTTAACTCAGGTTTTTCCATATGTAAAATTGCTGCGAAATAAGACAAATATGTCAACTCCTTTTAGCTATATTTTAATGGAGAGCTCACCTAGGGACAATCTTTTATTTAAATAAATGTTGTTTTTTGGGGGCCGTATTCGTTTCATTGCGCTCCACTATCCTGCATTTCAAAAACTACAATTTTTACTGAAATAAAAAAACAGACTCTGTTACAGAGTCTGTTTTCGTGTATGGGTGTATTATGCTTTACGAACGTTAGTCGCTTGCGGGCCACGTTGACCGTTTTCGATTTCAAACTCAACTTCTTGCCCTTCATCTAACGACTTATACCCTTCACCTTGAATTGCTGAGAAGTGAACAAATACATCTTCCCCACCGTCTCTCTCGATAAATCCAAAACCTTTTTCACTGTTAAACCATTTTACTTTACCGCGTTCCATTTTGTTGCCTCCTAAGTTTATGTAAAAATTACATAATATAATGTTGCAGTCTTATTATGTCCCAGAAATTCTTTTTTAAACGAAAAAATTTATAATCACAAAATTTTATCTGGATTATAAGGGTTTTATTAGGTTAATAATTCCTACTCCTTTACCTAATTATAATTTAGGGAAGGGCATCACCATTGCATTTTTCCAACTTAGGTGATGACGACTTAGATGATATTCTTCGTGACATGACAACTTCCATGAAAGATGAAATTAAACAAATTGAAGAATGAGAAATAGCCAGCTACCAGCTGGCTATTTCTTAGTTCTTTATTCATCTTTGACTCTTAATAATCGTAAACCATTCAATGTTACGAGTAAGGTTGCACCCATATCAGCAAAGATCGCTATCCATAGTGTTAACCAACCTGGAATGACTAATAAAAGTGCTATTAGTTTTATTCCAAGTGAGAAAGTAATGTTTTGTTTAATGATGGTTAAAGCTTTCCGGCTTAATTTAATTGTAAATGGAAGCTTACGAAGATCATCTCCCATTAGAGCAATATCTGCCGTCTCTAATGCGGTATCAGTCCCTGCCCCCCCCATTGCAATTCCAATACTTGAGGCAGCTAATGCAGGTGCGTCGTTGACACCATCACCTACCATGGCTACTTTTTTATATTCTTTTCTTAGCTCTTTAATATAATCTAGCTTATCCTGAGGCATTAGCTCCGCTTTAATGTCAGTAACGCCTACCTGTTCACCAATTGCCTTGGCAGTTCCTTGGTTGTCACCCGTTAACATAACCGTTTTTTCAATTCCTATTGCGTGAAGCTTTTCAATAACAGCCTTACTAGTTTCTCTTACCTCATCTGCAATTGCGATTATTGATATAACCTGCTCTTTTGTTGCCGCAACAATTACTGTTTTACCCGATAGTTGTAGGTCTTTAATACTTCGCTTCTTATGATCATCAAGCTCAGTAATAGAACCAATATAATCTGGATTACCAACATAATACTCTACTCCGTTTACCTTTCCCAGTAGACCCTTTCCAGTAACAGATGAAAAATCCTCCACCTGAAGATTCTGATAATCCACCTTCTCTTCCTCAGCTTTTTTCATAATAGCTGCTGCTAATGGATGCTGAGATAGATTCTCTAATGATGCTATAATTTTTAGTGATTCTTTCGTATTTTGATCTGTTAGGTTAATAAAATCAGTTACCTTTGGCTTTCCCTTTGTTAAGGTTCCTGTTTTATCAAAAGCAATAGCCTTAATTGCACCAGTCTCTTCTAGGTGAATACCACCCTTGATTAATACTCCGTTTTTAGCAGCACTGCCTATAGCCGTTACAATCGAGACAGGTGTGGAAATAACTAAAGCGCATGGACAGCCAACTACTAATGCTGCTAGACCTTGATACACCCATGTATTCCAATCTCCACCAAAGAAAAGTGGTGGAACAATGGCGATTCCAGCTGCGATTAAGATAATAAACGGTGTATAATACTTAGCGAAAACATCTACAAAGGCTTGTGATGGGGCACGCTCTGCCTGCGCCTCTTCAACAAGGTGGATGATTTTTGCTATGGTTGTATCTTCCACTTTTTTCGTTACAAGAATCTCAAGTATTCCCTCTTCGTTTAACGTACCTGCAAACACTTCATCTTCCACTTCTTTTGTTACAGGGACTGATTCGCCTGTAATGGTCGCCTGATTAACGGCTGAGGTTCCTTTTAATACAATTCCATCCATAGCAATTTTTTGACCAGGTTTAACGATGAGTACGTCATTGATTAAAATTTCATCTACTGAAATCTTCATTTCCTGATTTCCTCTTCGAATCAAGGCTTCTTTTGGAGCAATATCCATCAATGAACGTATCGATTGACGAGCTTTATCCATCGAATAGGATTCTAACGCTTCACTGATTGCAAATAAAATGACCACCATTGCGCCTTCACCCCATTCACCAATAAAGGCAGCGCCAATAATCGCAATCGTCATTAATGTTCTCATATCAAACTGAATGCGAACTAAATTTTTTAACCCATTCGCAAAGAGACGATGACCTCCGATGATAATCGAGGCTACATAGGCGAGAATTGAAGTCAGACTCTCTTCTCCATATAAATAACCAGATAGCCAGCCCATAAATAAGAATACTGCTGACAAAATCACATTGGCGTGCTTCTTATAAAATGGTTCATGAACCTCATTAAATCTTTCATTTTCAGGAATCACCTTTAAATTTTCAAAGGCGCCTGCTTTCTCTAAGTTCTCAATGGTCGTCTCACCAAAGACGGTAAGCTTAGAGGCACCAAAATTAACATTTGCATTTACAACACCATCCAGGTGCTGAACGTTCTTTTCGAACTTTGTAGCGCAGCCTGCTCAGGTAAAGCCCTGGACGCGGTAAACTGTTTTACTAGCACCTTGATTTACACTATCAGTCACGTAAAGCCACCTCCTTTTGATGAGTGAAGGCAATTTTAACTAACTGTCTTACATGATCATCATCTAAAGAATAAAAGACAAGTTTTCCTTCTTTTCTATACTTTGCTAATCCCATATTTCTTAAAAGACGCAAATGATGGGAAGCGGTAGCAGTAGTACTTCCAATAATATTGGCTACATCACAAACGCAAAGTTCCTCTTCTAAGCAAAGAGCATATGCTACTTTAATCCTAGTATCATCTGCTAACGCTTTATATATTTTGGCTACACCATTAGTATTTTGGTGAGTTAACTCCTGCTTTACTCGGTTAACTTTATCGCTGTCATAACAGGTAATCTCACAAATATCTTCCTTTGCCATTACATCATCTCCTCTAACAATCAAACAATCGTTTGAATATTAGTATATGCAGTAGTAAGGAGAATTGTCAAAATATTTCACTTGCATTTCCCCCTAAAATTGATTGTGTAATAAGCTTCATACCACACCAATAACTGATAACAATCCTGGAGGCATGGATACAAAAAGAACTGTAGACATCCTATCTACAGTTTTTTGTATTCGAATTTATTGATTTTATCATATACCTCTTTTTCTTTTTACCAAAAAATAAATCAAAACCAAAATAAGTGCCACCAATGTAAAGTAAACCTTTTCTTCCCCTTGCCATTTCATATATTGACTTACCGCCATAGCCTCTATTAAGACAGCAGGAATTTTCCCAATCAGAGTTGCGATTCCGAATGTAGTTACCGATACCTTACTAAAAGAAGCTCCAATATTTACTAAACCTGACGGTACGAAGGGTAGTAACCGTAATGAAACAATAAGAAGAAACGCTTCCACTCCAGTAGTAGTTAAAAGTTTTTTATATATGGGGTGAGTGATTTCTTTTTCTCTTGTGAGAAATTCTATTCCCTTTCTATATAGAATCAAAGAAATCACACTACCCAATACCTCTCCAACAAGAGATAAAATTAATCCTTCCCAAAAGCCGAAAACATATATATTAGCAGCAGTAATAAAAACGCTTGGGATAAAGGCAAATAGACTAATTAGAACATTTACTAAAATACTAATGAGATAAGAAATCTCAGCATAATCGTTCATTAATTCCGTAATGAATTCTGTCATAAAAAACCACACTTTCTTAGACTAGCTCCTCCTATTATAATGGCTAGCATAGAAGTTAAACAAAGTAAAAAAGTGTCATAAAGGGTGTAACCCTTTATGACACTCCTATTTGATTATACTAAATGACTTCCTCTTTTAATGGATTACGTTTAACGAACTCAACAATATGCTGAGCTATTTCTTCTCCTTTTTCCTCCTGAAGGAAATGTCCCGCGTTTTCAATTGTAATTTCAGGTTCATTCTGTGAAGACGGAATCAGCTTTCTAAAGAATCGATCTCCACCTCTAGTAATTGGATCTTTATCTGAAAACATGACTAGTGTCGGCTTTTCCCATGTGGAATAGACCTCTCTCGCTGCTCTTAATTCTGCAGCACCGGGATCATCTTCTTTCATAGGAACTAATAATGGAAACATAGCAGCCCCCGCCTTATATGATACATCTGGAAATGGTGCTTCATATGCTGCAATCACTTCTGGCGTTATAGAATCAGGACTTGCCATACTTTTTTGAATCAGAGAACCAATCGGTAAATCCTCGGTTCGTTCAGCGTATGCTCTCCATGCTAAAAAACCTCGAGTCGGAGGAATATCTCCTGTTGGCAGCCCTGTATTCATAATTACTAACCTAGCGACTCTCTCTTCCATTTCTGCTGCAGTCCTAAGACCGATGAGTCCACCCCAATCTTGGACAACAAAGGTAATCTTCTCTAAGTTAAGCTGAACGATAAACTCCTTTAGTGTATCTACGTGCATCTGAAAACTGTAATCTGCCTTATCTGAATATTTATCCGATTTTCCAAAACCGATGAAATCTAATGCAATGACTCTGTGGTTTTCCGCTAACGTAGGAACCATTTTCCTATATAAATAAGACCAAGTTGGTTCTCCATGCAAACAAAGAAAAATCTCACCTTCTCCTTCATCAATGTAATGGACTCTTGCTCCATTGATGTTTATGTAATTAGGTTTGTAAGGGTAGTCCGTTATGTCTTTAAATTGCTCCTCAGGCGTTCTAATCATGTTCATGTCATTCACTCCTTTTTAATAGTGCTTATTTATCAAGTATTCTACAGCTTGTACTTTCATTCCTTTTATTTAAATATAGAAGTCTACCTTCTATAACAAGTATGTATAACCATGGTTAGTGTCAATAATGTTGATAATGTTAGTAAAGTAGGTGTCTAATTTGAATCATTATTTCATGATTGCTACGGAATTATTGATTGGCTTTTTCTTATTATTTACGATTACAAAGCTACTTGGAAAAACACAATTTGCTCAAATTACCCCGTTTGATTTTATCTCTGCACTCATACTCGGTGAATTACTGGGAAATGCCATCTATGACCATGAAGTGAAAATAGGAGAGATCTTCTTTACTACAATATTGTGGGGCTCACTGATATTTGTTGTTGAAAAAATCACGCAAAAATATCGAAGAACTAGAAAGATTTTAGAAGGGGATCCGAATATTGTTATAAACAAGGGACATATTCAATATGAGGCTCTTAAGAAGGGAAAGTTAGATTTAAATCAGATGATGAGCTTGATCAGACAGCAAGGCTATTTTTCTATTTCTGAGGTAGAATATGCTATTTTAGAAACGAATGGAATGGTTAGTGTCCTTCCCAAGGCAAAGTATGACACGCCCAAAATGAGTGACTTAAAATTACCTCTAAAGGATCCTCAATTACCAATTGCATTAGTCCTGGATGGTGAGGTGGTAGAAGAGAACTTAGTAGAACTTAATAAAGACCTGAAATGGCTAGAAAAGCAATTATCCAAACAAAGCTTTCATCGCGTAGTAGATGTACTCTATGCCGAATGGAAGGATCAAAATCAACCTCTATATGTTTTGGGATATAAGAAGAAATCTAGTTAGAATGAACAAAAAGTCCAAGTTCCCGTTACTTAAAGGGATTGGGCTTTTTTGAGCTATTTAGGCTTACTAAACAATGTGTAATATCGTTTATTTTTCAAAATATTTTTAGTCTTTTTTTTATTGAAAATGAAAACAGAACAAACGTTCCTTATAATTAAAACATGAGGGGGATGAGAAAGATGAAGGACATAGATGCAGCATACATTGCTGGAGTAATTGATGGCGAGGGTAGCATTACTTTAACTAGAATGCACAAAGATGAGTATAGGAGACCCTGCATCTCTATTGCCTCAACCGACGAAGAGTTACTAGAGTTTATACAATGTATTATTGGTGGGACTATAACTAATAAAAAGAATTACAAACCGGATATCCATAAAGATTCTTTTACTCTAACATTGAAGTCAAAAAAAGATGTTTTTCAAACTTTAAAATATATTACTCCATACTTAAGAATAACTAAGAAAAAACAACGTTCAATGTTGATTCTTGGCAGGTACGAAAAGGTCACTCCAAGGAATGGGAAGTATTCAAAAGAACTACTAGTAGAAAAAAAGACATTCGAAGGGGAGTTTTTCAACATATAAAAAAGACCAACACCTTATGTGCTGATCTTTGGATCCACCTATGTATGTATGGTGGAGACGGTGGGACGTGAATTTCCATACTTTCGTTATGGCACTGACTATATCTTGAACCTAATCACTTAGGTCCTCCGGCGTATTATGCAAGATATGATTTTTACTCAAATGAGTAAGATCTTGCATCCTAGTACTACCATGTAGGTAGCCTATAAGTCGATACACGGCTGTTGAATTGCTTCACATACCGCTCGGCATTGCCTTATCACTATTGTAAATGACTTAGGTTTCACCGATAAAGCCGGATTTTCACTTGCATGTTACCACACAAGGCGACTAATTACTAATCGAACCCACGTCCAGAAACATCGCCACTTAAGCTTCTACGAGTGTAGTCGACATATTAGCATTTCGCTAACCTCTTGGCCTATCGACAGGCTTTGAAGCAGCTAGTCTGGTTGTTCTCTTCCATTGTCCTCAGACGGCGAACTCCGGCGTAGCCCACTTAGAGTGAGTCCCTGATCCTACCACATGGGCGATGGAGGGAGGAACCGCTATAGTCTGTTATTAAGCAGCTAAAGCGAAGTTGTTGTTTGTTTTGCCAGTTATTGGCTTTGACGTTTTAACGAGGCCGATCCCCTCGACTCGCAACCCAAGCTCGAACTATCCCTGTCGAATCCGTAGCGTCCCCATTATAAGAGATGTGAGAAGGTTAATTCTCATTTCAAATGGTAGTACGGGAAAGTTAAGTTATAAGCTTATTGCTTATTCAATTGTCAGCGTCGTCTTTCCCGACGACAATTCTTATTATAACACATATGAAGTTGAATACAATTGGTAGTTCCTTCATCCATTGCTACATTTTTTGTCGATCTCGGAAGGCTCTCTCAATATCACGCTTTGCTTCCTTAGACTTTAAGTCCTCACGCTTATCATAATGCTTCTTCCCTTTTCCAAGACCAATCAGCACCTTAGCAAATCCATTTTTCAAATATACCTTAATCGGTACAAGCGTAACCCCTGCCTCTTTCGTTTCACCAATTAGCTTCGCAATCTGCTTTTTATGAAGTAGAAGCTTACGAGTTCTTAACGGATCATGATTAAAGCGATTTCCCTGCTCATATGGACTAACGTGTGCATTATAAAGGTAAACCTCACCCTTTTGAATCCTAGCAAACGAATCACGTAAATTAATCTTCCCAGCTCTGATTGCTTTTATTTCTGTTCCTTGAAGGACAATCCCAGCTTCATACGTGTCTTCAATGAAGTAATCATGGTTTGCTTTTTTATTTTGAGCAACAACCTTACCTTCTCCCTTTGGCAATGTGTGCACCCCCTCTTTTTGAATGGTAGTTAAAATTTTAACAAATTTTAACTCTATTCACAATCAATAACTATAACGTCACGTTAGAAGATAAATATAGGGTGATGACCAGCATCACCCTATACCCTATTATCTTTTCTTTTTAGGCTTACGTTTTGCTTTTGGAGAGTTTTCAAAATGCTTTTTCTGTTTGTTAGCTGGACGGCCACTACCTTTACGGGCCTCACCGTCTTTGCTAGAACGACTTCTCCGACCTGCACCAGTCCCGCTACGCCCCTCACGTTTTTCACTTTGAATGACAGTTGGTCGATCCTTACGTTCAGGACGCTTGTTCACCTTCATGCCGACGATTTCAAAGTCAATGGATCGTTCGTCTTTATTCACTTTTATGAGTCGAACTTTAATTTCATCACCAATTCTAAAAATGTTTCCTGTTCTCTCACCAATCATGGCATAGGTAGACTCATCATATCGATAATAATCATCGGTTAGATAGCTGACATGAACGAGGCCTTCAATCGTATTAGGAAGTTCAACGAATAGCCCAAAGTTTGTCACAGAGCTAATCATGCCGTCATATTCTTCACCGATCTTATCTTCCATATATTCAGCCTTTTTCAACTCATCTGTTTCACGTTCTGCTTCAACCGCTCTTCGCTCCATATTTGAAGAATGATCCGCAACGTCCGGAAGCAGGTGATTCCATTTTTCCTTCGTCTTCTCGTCTACCTTCTTATCGATTAGATAAGTACGGATTAGACGGTGGACAATTAAATCCGGATAACGACGGATTGGTGAAGTAAAGTGAGTATAGAACTCTGTTGAAAGTCCAAAGTGTCCAAGACTCTCAGCATCATAACGTGCTTGCTTCATGGAACGTAATAATACTGTAGAAATAACGGTTTCTTCCGGAGTGCCTTGAACAGCTTCAATGACCTGCTGTAACGCACGTGGATGGATCGAATTACCCGAACCTTTCACAACATATCCAAAGTTTGTAATAAATTCAAAGAAACGATTTAACTTTTCTTCTTTTGGATCCTCATGGACACGGTACATAAACGGAACATTCATCCAATGGAAATGCTCTGCTACTGTTTCATTAGCTAGTAGCATGAATTCTTCAATTAAGCGCTCTGCTACCGAACGTTCACGTAGCACAACATCATAAGGCTTTCCTTCTTCATCCACTAGAACCTTTGCTTCTTTAAAATCAAAATCAATAGCTCCACGTTCCATCCGCTTATTACGCAGTACCTGTGCTAATTCACCCATTAATTCGAACATTGGAACGAGGCCACTATATTTTTCGCGGACTTCTTCATCCTTGTCCTCTAATATATGGTTAACGTCTTTATAAGTCATTCGTTCCGTTGTTTTAATCACACTCTCAAAGATCTCATGACTTACTACTTCTCCCGCTTGGTTAATAACCATTTCACAAGATAGTGTAAAACGATCCACCTTTGGATTAAGTGAACAGATTCCGTTAGATAAACGATGCGGAATCATTGGAATTACACGGTCTACTAAATAAATACTCGTTCCACGATCAGCCGCTTCTACATCTATTGGCGAACCTTCTTTAACATAATGAGTAACATCCGCAATATGAACACCAAGCTTAAAGTTCCCATTCTCCATTTTCGTTACCGTAACAGCATCATCTAAATCCTTTGCGTCTGCACCATCAATAGTAACAATTGTCTCATTACGAAGATCACGTCTATTTCCAATTTGATCTTCTGCGATTGTATCAGGTACAGCATTTGCTTGTTGGATCGCTTCTGCTGGAAACTCTTGAGGTAATCCATATTTATGAATAACAGAAAGAATGTCTATTCCAGGATCATTTTTATGACCTAGAATATGCAATACTTCTCCTTCAGCACTCATTCTTCCTTCAGGGTACGTTACTAGTTTAACAACTACTTTGTGACCGTCAACAGCTCCCTTTGAAGCATCTTTAGGAATGAAGATGTCATTTGTAATTCGCTTATCATCGACAACGACAAAACCAAAGCTTTTACTTTGTTCGTATGTACCAACGACCTCTTTAACGCCCCGTTCAATAATACGGACAACCTGTCCCTCTTCTCTTGAACCAGTTGAGGTAGGATTTATTCGCACAAGTACGGTGTCACCATGCATCGCATTTTTCAAATCGGATGGTGGGATAAAGATATCCTGTCGATCTTTTTCTTCTGTCTCCACAAATGCAAATCCTTTAGGATGAGCAATAACTTTACCGCGGATTAAATTCATCTTATCAGGTAATCCGTAACGGTTACTTCTTGTCCGGACAATTAGCCCCTGCTCTTCCATCTGCACTAATGCTTTTACAAAATCTTTGAAAGCTGCTGAATCTTCAATACCAAACGCCTCTTCCAATTCTTGAACCGTTAAAGGCTTATAAGCTTCCTCTTTCATAAAGGATAGCAATTGATTTATATGTTCCTGAATGACATCCATTTTTTTCGTCACTCCCTACGTTTTATTTAATCCAGCTCCAGCGCCCAGCCCCTCAAGGCCAAATGTTCCTGAGGCTAACGGGGCGCTTGCGCCTCTTGTTCATTTACCACTTAATATTTTCTAAAAACTTCAGAACATCTTCATGAAGCACATCTCTCTCTTTATCGAGAGTGATAACATGGCCTGACTCTTCGTACCACTTGATTTTCTTATCAATCGATTCAACTTCATTGTAAATAATATTTGCACTATCTGTGTTAATCATATGATCATGTCTTGATTGAACAACGAAGGTTGGAGCGTAAACTAAGTCTACCTGTTTTCTAACATCAGAAATTAACTCTTGAAGAGCCTTTAGCGTCTTCATTGGTTTCTGTTTGAAAGTCTCCATTTCAGCGTCAATTTCTTCATTAGATTTACCTTCTTGTTGCTTGTACTCTCTTGCATATTCTAGGATCCCTTTGTACATAACTTCTTCACTTTTAATATACATAGGTGCACACATAGTTACGATTCCCTTTATTGGTACAGTATAACCCAATTTTAGGGAAAATACCCCGCCTAACGAGAGTCCGGCAACGGCAATCTTTTCATATCCTTTTTCCTTAAGAAACTGATAGGCTTCTGTTACATCCTCCCACCAATCATCTGGTCCATATTGTACTAGTTCCTCTGGAGGTACACCATGTCCTCTATACTGTGGTCCATAGCAGGTATATCCATTCTTTTCTAAATATCTAGCTAACATTCTGCAGTCAGCTGAATTTCCGGTGAATCCGTGTAATAATAAAACAGCCCGTTCTCCCCCTTCAAAGAAGAATGGTTTCGGTAATACTCTCTTCATATTCGGTACCCCTTTCAAGTGCTTCTAACACATTAAACAAACGTTTAATTAAGACTCCTCATCCCCTATCACCACTGTGTTTACATTAGTTTAAACAAACGTTTAATTAACTATTAGAAAAGCTTTGGTTACTCTGTTTCAGCATATATAAACGGTTACCATTATTGTAAAAATATGTATGTATCTTTATTGAAATAAAAAAGCGTTGGAATCACCAACGCTTTATACTTGCATTCATTTTTTAAATTCCAAAATAGGCAACAGCAATTGTTAAAACGAAGAATAGAACCGATAATACAATCGTTATACGATGTAAAACCGCATCAATACCGCGTGCTTTTTGCTTTCCAAAAAGCTGCTCTGCACCACCTGAAATAGCTCCTGATAAACCAGCGCTCTTACCTGATTGAAGAAGAACGACAACAATTAACGCAATCGATACTAAAATTAATAAAGTTATGAATAAAGCATGCACGAGACAACACCTCCTAAACGGACTTCACATTATTTTAAATGTATCATAAAATGTCAAGCTAGACAAGAAAATCTCATTGTTCATACTTATCTGTGTTAAAAAGCTGAAGGCTTGCCTCTTAACAATATACCCACCTTGGTATTATTGTACAAAAAACTACCTGAATTGCATAATAAACATCGATAATTGCACAAATTTAAAAAAAATTGCATAGAACTCACTAATAATTGCACAAAACGGGTTTCTTTGACAGAAAAAAGTGTCCCTAAACAAGGGACACTTCCTATTATTACTTCTTGATGTTATAAAACGAATCAAGACCACCGTAAAGTCCTGTAAAGCCAAGCTCATCTTCAATGCGAAGAAGTTGGTTGTATTTCGCAACACGATCTGTACGAGAAGGTGCACCTGTCTTGATTTGCCCTGCATTAGTAGCAACAGCAATATCAGCAATTGTGCTATCTTCTGTTTCACCAGAGCGGTGAGAAATAACTGCAGTATAACCCGCACGCTTCGCCATTTCAATGGCTTCGAACGTTTCTGTTAATGTACCAATTTGGTTAACTTTAATTAGGATTGAGTTACTCACTCCATTTTGAATTCCTTCAGAAAGCTTGCTTGTGTTTGTAACAAATAGATCATCACCTACAAGCTGAACCTTTGTTCCAAGACGCTCAGTTAAAAGCTTGTGGCCGTCCCAGTCATTTTCATCAAGTCCATCTTCAATAGAGATGATTGGATATTTAGAAACAAGCTCCTCGTACCAATCAACCATTTCAGCAGATGTTTTTACAACACCCTCACCCTTTAGATGATACTTTCCATCTTCTTTGCTATATAGCTCTGAAGCTGCAACGTCCATTGCAAGTCGCACTTCTTCACCTGGCTTATAACCAGCGCGCTCAATCGCTTCAATAATCGTTTGAAGAGCTTCTTCGTTTGAACCTAGGTTCGGTGCAAATCCACCTTCGTCACCTACAGCCGTGTTATGACCTTTTTCTTTTAATACATCTTTTAGGTGGTGGAAAATCTCTGTTCCTGTACGTAAAGCTTCTTTAAAGCTTTCAGCACCAACAGGCATTACCATAAATTCCTGAATATCAACAGAGTTATCAGCATGAGCTCCACCGTTAATAATGTTCATCATTGGTACTGGTAGAGTTTTAGCATTAAATCCACCTAAGTATTTATAAAGTGGAAGATCTAAATAGTCAGCAGCAGCACGAGCAGCAGCCATAGATACTCCTAGGATTGCGTTAGCGCCTAGCTTCCCTTTGTTTTCAGTACCATCTAAGTCTATTAATAATTCGTCGATTGCTACTTGATCTGTTACATCTAGACCAATGATTTCTGGAGCAATCACTTCATTTACGTTATCAACTGCTTTTTCTACACCTTTTCCTAAGTAACGGCTCTTATCACCATCACGTAGTTCTACTGCTTCATGTTCACCTGTAGAAGCACCGCTTGGTACTAGAGCACGACCCATTGCACCTGATTCTGTGTAAACTTCAACCTCAATTGTTGGATTTCCGCGAGAGTCTAAAACTTCACGAGCATAAACATCAATGATAAATGGCATTCTATACAACTCCTCATTTTTATTATTTTTTTTGGCTTCTTTTAACTTTGTTGTTGATTTCCGTTACAGGACACTCGCTTTCCGCGGGGCGTGCGGTGAGCCTCCTCGGCATTCGCCTGCGGGGTCTCACCTGTCACGCTGCTCCCGCAGGAGTCTCGCATCCTTCCACTACAATCAACACTGCTAGAAAATCAATATTGTACTTAACAAAGCTATTTAATTAATGATGTTCCCGTCATTTCCTTTGGAAGTGAAAGGTTTAATAAATCTAATACGGTAGGTGCTAAATCCCCTAGGATTCCATCTTCTCTTAATGCAATCCCATCTTTAACAACAATGACTGGAACAGGATTTGTGGTATGAGCTGTCATTGGTGTACCTTCCATAGTCGTTACCTCATCGGCATTACCATGGTCTGCCGTTATAATGGAGACTCCACCCTTCTCCTGTATTGCCTTTACAATTTTCCCTAAGCATTCATCAACAACCTCGATCGCCTTGACGGTTGGTTCTAGCATTCCAGAGTGTCCAACCATATCTGGGTTGGCAAAGTTAAGAATGATTACATCATGCTTATCTGCACTAATCTCATTCAATAATGCATCTGTTACTTCGTACGCACTCATTTCAGGTTGTAAATCATATGTAGCTACCTTTGGCGAGCTAATTAGAATACGCTCTTCACCTGGAAAAGGTTTTTCCCGACCACCGTTAAAGAAGAATGTAACATGTGGATATTTTTCAGTTTCTGCAATTCGAAGCTGCTTTAAACCATTTTGTGATAATACTTCACCAAGAGTATTATCAAGGTTTGACGGCTTAAATGCAACATACCCCTGAACCGTCTCACTAAAATGCGTTAAGCAGACAAAGTGCAGATTCTTGGGATGTTGAACACCGCGGTCAAACGGTCTAAAATCCTCATTTGTAAAAGTATTTGATATTTGAATCGCACGATCAGGTCTAAAATTATAAAAAATGACCGCATCATCGTCTTTTATCGTTTGGATTGGGGTCCCATCTTCATTCGTAATGACAGATGGCAGTACGAATTCATCATGAATTCCATTTTCATAAGAATCCGCTACACATTCCATCGCATTAGTATAAGTTGGTCCTTCTCCATACACCATTGCACGGTAAGATTTCTCAACACGCTCCCAGCGTTGATCACGGTCCATGGAATAATATCTTCCTGATAATGTCGCAATTTGTCCAACGCCAAGCTCCTGCATTTTTCCATCAAGTGCTTCGATATACTTTTTAGCAGTTTGAGGTCCAACGTCACGGCCATCTAAGAAACCGTGAATATATACATTGGTGATACCTTCAAATTTAGCAAGTTCTAGTAAGGCATAAAGGTGATGTATATGAGAATGAATCCCACCATCCGATAACAGCCCAAAAATATGTAGATTTGTACCCTTCTGCTTAACATGATTCATCGCTTCTTTGAAGGTCTCATTTTGCTCAAAATGTCCTTCTCTAATCGCCACATTCACTCTTGTTAAGCTCTGATACACAACTCTTCCTGCACCAATATTTAAATGACCAACCTCAGAGTTACCCATTTGACCCTCAGGAAGGCCAACCGCCTCACCAGATGCCGTTAACATCTGATGAGGATAGTCCTTCCAAAGTTGATCAAAATTGGGTTTATTTGCTTGTGCGACAGCATTTCCCATTGTCTCATCACGTAAAGCAAATCCATCCAAGATGATCAAAGCAACAGGCTTAGTCATTTGCAACTGCCTCCAAAAGCTGTAAATAAGAAGAAGCTTCTAGACTTGCACCACCAACTAATGCACCGTCGATATCTGGCTGCGATAAGAATTCTTTAATATTAGAAGGCTTTACACTTCCACCATATTGAATTCTGACTGCATTAGCAGCATTCTCAGAAAACTGTGCTGCAACCGTTTGACGAATATGAGCACACACTTCATTCGCATCCTGTGCTGAAGCCGTTTTACCAGTTCCAATTGCCCAAATTGGCTCGTATGCGATGACCGTTTGCTTCACTTGCTCTTCTGTTAATCCAGTAAGAGCCTTTTGAACTTGGCTACCGACGAACTCATTTGTTTGTCCACCTTCGCGTTGTTCTAATGTTTCTCCGCAACATACAATTGGAACCAGACCATGTTGGAACGCAGATAATGTCTTTTTGTTAACAGATTCATCTGTTTCTGCAAAAAGCTCGCGACGCTCTGAGTGACCAATA
Organism: Bacillus mesophilus; assembly: GCF_011008845.1. GTDB lineage: Bacteria > Bacillota > Bacilli > Bacillales > SA4 > Bacillus_BS > Bacillus_BS mesophilus. The sequence goes on from NZ_JAAIWM010000003.1 coordinate 152,558, forward strand.
ATACTGTAGCTAACTCCTAGGTCCTTAAGAGCAACTGGGCTAACTTCACCAGTAAATGCACCCTGATCCTCAAAGTGCATATTTTGAGCTCCAATTTTAACATCTGTACCTTGTGTTTGTTGAACAAGACTTTCTAAGAACAGGGCTGGTGCACAAACAACAGCATCCACTTTTTCTTGAGAAGGAACAAGTCCTTTTACTTCTTCAATAAAGCCCTTTGCCTCGGAAAGTACTTTGTGCATTTTCCAGTTTCCCGCGATAATTGGTTTACGCATATGACACCTTCCCTTTATGTAAGAGGTGATTCCTCTTTAATTATTTATCATTTAAAGCAACTACACCCGGTAGTTCTTTACCTTCAATAAACTCAAGAGATGCACCGCCACCTGTTGAAATGTGGTCCATCTTTTCAGCAAGACCGAATTTCTCTGCTGCTGCAGCTGAGTCTCCTCCACCAATAACTGTGTAGGCATCTGTAGCATCTGCTAAGGCTTGAGCTACTGCTTTTGTACCGTTTGCGAATGATTCTAATTCAAATACTCCCATTGGACCGTTCCACATCACAAGCTTAGATTCAGAGACAACCTTTTTATAGATTTCGCTTGTTTCTGGACCGATATCTAGTGCTTCCCAATCAGAAGGGATCGAATCAATCGAAACTACCTTTGTTTCTGCATCGTTTGAGAATTCATCAGCAACAACGGCATCGACTGGCATGTAAAAGTTTACACCCTTTTCCTTTGCCTTGTTCATGAATGAAAGGGCAAGATCAAGCTTATCTTCTTCTAGCAACGACTTCCCAACATCATGTCCTTGTGCTTTTATAAACGTATAAGCAAGGCCTCCACCAATGATGAGGTTATCAACCTTATCAAGTAGATTATCAATTACACCAATTTTGTCCTTTACCTTTGCACCACCAATGATGGCTGTAAATGGACGTTCTGGATTTGATAAAGCTTTACCTAGTACTTCTAATTCCTTTTCCATTAAGAAGCCAGCTACTGCCGGAAGATGTTGAGCGATCCCTGCTGTTGAAGCATGAGCACGGTGAGCTGCACCAAAAGCATCGTTCACATAAACATCCGCTAAGTTAGCAAACTCTTTAGCTAGGTCAGCATCATTCTTTTCCTCACCCGGATAAAAACGAACATTTTCTAATAGCAAAAGATCGCCTTCATTAAGTTTAGAAATGCCTAGCTCTGCCTCATCACCGTAAGCCTCATCTACCTTAATTACTGTTTTTCCAGAAAGGTCACTTAATCTCTTAGCAACTGCGTCTAAGCGAAGCTCTTCTACAACCTGTCCTTTTGGTCTACCTAGGTGAGAAGCAAGAATGACCTTTGCACCCTGTTCTGATAAGTATTGAATCGTTGGTAATGCTGCACGAATACGAGTATCATCGCCAACTTCACCGTCACGCATTGGAACGTTAAAGTCTACACGACAAAACACTCGCTTTCCTTTTAAATCGACATCACGAATAGATTTTTTGTTCATTTTACAGGATCCTCCCTCATCATAAGAGACTAACTTATAGTTTGCTCTACCGTTTACCCTTTTATCCTTGAGTACATGGTTATGCAGTGATTTGAGTTGGTTTTATGTAGGTGTTTTTAGGTTGATCGTTAAAAACTAGTGTTCTATCGACGATACCTTAGTTTTTTCAAAGCTTTACTAACGTTTATCAACTAAATCAACAGCTTATCAACGAAAAACGCTATTTATCAACCAAATCACTAATTACCGCAACACAAGAATAAATTTAGCCTACCAACATCTAGAAGGGGAGAAGGTTATAAGCCCACTCCCCAAATGTTTCCAATCCTATTATAGACGTTGTATTGGAGTTAATCCACAACTATTATCCGTATAATTACAGACCCTTTTGTACCATATACTCAGCTAGGTCTACTACACGGTGAGAGTAACCAGACTCGTTGTCATACCAAGATACAACCTTCACTAGGTTACCTTCTAATACCATCGTAGAAAGAGCATCGATTGTAGAAGAATGTGGATCACCATTATAGTCGCTAGATACTAATGGCTCTTCACTATATGCAAGAATTCCTTTTAAATTACCTTCAGCAGCTTCTTTGAATGCAGCATTGATTTCTTCAGCTGTTACATTCTTTTCAAGCTCAACTACTAAGTCAACTAAAGATACATTTGGAGTTGGCACACGCATTGCCATACCGTTTAGCTTTCCTTTTAACTCAGGAAGAACAAGTGATACTGCCTTTGCTGCACCTGTTGAAGTTGGGATGATATTTTCAGCTGCAGCACGAGCACGACGATAATCCTTATGTGGTAAATCTAGGATTTGCTGATCGTTTGTGTAAGAGTGAACAGTTGTCATCATACCTTTCTTAATTCCAAATTGGTCATTAAGAATTTTTGCAAATGGTGCTAAACAGTTAGTTGTACAAGATGCGTTTGAAAGAACATGATGGTTAGCTGCATCATACTGATCTTCGTTAACACCCATTACTACTGTGATATCTTCGTTGCTTGCCGGTGCAGAAATAATAACTTTCTTTGCTCCAGCTTCTAAATGCTTTGCTGCATCTGCACGGTCTGTAAAACGACCAGTTGATTCAACTACGATATCTACTCCTAATTTACCCCAACCTAATTGAGCAGGGTCACGCTCTGCTAATACCTTAATTTCTTTGCCACCAACTACTAATGTATTTTCTTTTACAGAAACCTCAGCATCTAATCTTCCGTGCACCGTGTCATATTTTAATAGATGAGCTAATGTCTTAGCATCTGTTAAGTCATTTACTGCTACTACTTCTACGTTAGGATTGTTTAATGCTGCACGAAATACATTACGTCCAATACGTCCAAACCCATTAATACCTATTTTTACTGTCATTTCTTTTTCCTCCTCGAGAAAATACTTTTTATATTTTGGTAAGGGTTATCCCTTTACTAACTGCTTTGCTGCACCTTCATCTGTAATGATGATGGTGTCATGACCTTGCTTCATAAATGCCCGAATTGCTTCTGCTTTTGAAGAGCCACCCGCAACCGCTATCACACATTTAGCATTCTTTAAATCATCAAGTTGTATGCCAATGGTTTTCACTTTATGTACGACGTGTCCTTCTCGATTAAAGTAATAGCCAAATGCTTCTGCAACTGCCTTTTCTTCAATAATGGTGGTTAGATCATTTGACGATGTTTTTCGCCGTTCAGCCATAGTAATAGCATCTCCAATACCATGAATGACCATTCTAGCTGATTTTATTTGATCTAGTACTTCTTTAACAGAAGGTTCTTCTATTAAAGATTGATAGGCATCGTTGCTAAGTTGTCCGGGTACATGTAGCAGACGATAATGCCCCATGGCCTTTTCAGCCATCTTCGCACAAATCGTGTTTGCCTGATTTTCAACCTGCTCGCCAAGACCACCTCTTGCCGGAACAAATAGAACATTTTTTTGTCTAGGATCAGGACTCATTCGATCAGCAACTGATGCTAATGTAGTCCCACCGGTAACCGCGATAATAGTTTCTTCTGTCATGTATTCCTTCATGGATGCAACAGTTGCTCTACCCATTTCCTGTTTCACAAGAGGGGAAACATCACTGTCACCTGCAACCACAACAACCCGCTTTACATTTAAAGTGGTTTGAAGCTCTAGCTCTAGCATTTTTAGACCGGTTACTTCCTTCATCATTTCCTCTAGTTCGAAAAGTAGATTTTGGCCTTCCTCAGTTAAACCCATTCCAGCAGTGGTCATTGATAATAACCCTTGGTCTTTTAGGAAGTCCACTTCGGCTCGAAGGACTCTTTCGGTAATCTCTAAAGCCACAGACAATGCTCTTCTCCCAATGGGTTCTGTTAATCGAATATACTGCAGGATTCGATACCGCTTTTGCATAATGGAAAGAAGATCGGGTAACAATTTCTTTTGTACTTCTAATAAAGATTTCATCCTTCACCTCCTGATTAGGGAAATTATTCTAATCGGGACTTTAAACGTCCCTATTAGACTTATTATGTCCCACTCGGAGTAAAAAAATTTATCCCGGCTACTTTTTTAATTGTAACAGGAATAAATGTTGTATTCAACTGGCTGTTAACCCATTTTTTCAATTAATTGATTTCTAACGTCTTGATAATCAATTAACCCATATGCAAGTTCTTCTCCGTTAAGTGAAATAACTGGGATCATTACCTGATATAGCTCTAACAGCTGATCATCCTTATAAATATCTTTTTCTTCAATAGTGATCGAAAACTCATTTGCAAGTTCCTCAATAATAAGTTTTGCCTTATCACAGAGCGGACAATTTTCTTTTGTATAGAATGTTATCATGGCTGTCTTCATAGTGCGACTCCTTAGAATTGTTTTCGTGCTGATGATGAAGGAATATGAAGCTGTTCACGGTATTTCGCAACAGTCCTTCTTGATACCTTAAGTTTATGTTCTTCTTTTAACATAGCAGATATTTTTTGATCTGATAAAGGCCTTTTCTTATTTTCTTCTTTAATGATTGTAGTAATGATTTCTTTCACACTTATAGAGGATATTTCTTGATCGCTCGTCGATTTAACTTTCGAAGTAAAAAAATACTTAAGTTCAAATACACCTGCTGGAGATTGAAGATACTTCCCTCTAACCGTTCGACTAATCGTGGATTCGTGCATCTCCACTTCATTAGCAATTTCCCTTAATGTAAGTGGCTGAAGAAATGAAGCACCTTTTTCAAAAAATTCCTCCTGCTTACTAACGATTGCTTCGGTTACCCTTACCATCGTTCTCTTTCGTTGCTCTACACTTTGCTTTACCCAATTCGCTTCCTGATATTTACTTCTTAAATAATCAGCGGAAGCTTGATCGACATTCTGGCTTTTTAAAGTGAGATAGTCTTTATTGATCGTAAAAGGAGTGTACGAGCGATCATTGATTAATACTTTATATTGTCCACTGTGTTTTTCTATAAATAAATCGGGCACAATATAACTGATTTCTCCCTTCCTATATTCCGACCCAGGACGGGGATTCAATGTCTGAATTAATGCAAATGACTTTTTGATTTCTTCCGTTGATATTTTAAGAGCCTTACTAATGAGTTCCCATTTACGCTCAGCTAACTGGGTAAAATAGTGGTCGACAATTTTATATGTCAAAATTGCATTGGGATACCTTCTTCTTAGTTGAATAAGTAGAGATTGCTGAAGACTTTGTGCACCGATTCCAATCGGCTCAAGCTCGTCCTGTATATAGGCCAACGCTTCAGCGAGCTCATCTATGGTGTAGACACCTTCAAAACTTAAGTCTTCTAAGGATTCTCGTAAATAACCTTGATCATCTAAGTTATGAATGAGAAACATCACCTTGTTTTGGAAAGGTAAAGTGATGGGATGCAAGATAAGTTGTGTTTGTATATGTTCAGATAAGGTTGGTGCAGTTGGTGCAGCCACCTCATATTCTAGTTGTTTATCGGAAAATCTAGGTTTACTAATTTTTCTAGTATGGACTGGGTCATGAAGTTCAATAAACGGGTTTTCTAGTGATAACTCATTTATATAAGTAGTGAGTTCAAACGATGTATATTGGAGCAATGTAATCGCTTGCCTAAGTTCCTTTGTTAATGCAAGCTTCGTCGTTTGTTGCTGTACTAGACCTGTTTTCATGATTCATCACCTCATCTCTATTTTACAATACATAGCGACATAATAGAATGGTATTCCATAAACTACATAAAGCCCTATGTAAAATAAGGAGGAACAAACATGACTGATACTTTCTCTGTTGAGTACTTTACAGAAAACTTAAGAAAGCATGTTGAACTACATTCAGAGTTTAACGATCGAGTCGATGCCATGAACAGTTACTATCGCTCTATCGTATCAACCCTTGTAAGCGAAAAGCTAACGGGTACCTCTGAAACACTTTCACGAATCCGCAATCTAGACGACGCTTACACAAACGTGAAGTCACAGGAATTCTAAAAAAGTTCACTAGTTAAATGTACAACTACTGTATTATAATAAAGCTATATTACATCTGGAGGTTTATATGACATTAAAAAATTCCGTTGGTCGCTTAAGGATTATTGGTCTGATTGAAGGCTTATCTTATATCATTTTATTAGGAATTGCGATGCCGTTAAAGTATATGGCTGACATGCCTATGGCTGTAACGATTGTGGGTGGCATTCACGGTGTATTATTTGTTTTATTTATATTAGCTCTAGCTCATGTATATTTCACTTATCGTCTATCGTTCTGGTTTGGACTCGGAGCTGTTATTTCTTCTCTTATCCCTTTTGGAACCTTTGTTTTAGACAAGCGTTTAAAATATATTGAAGATCCTGTTGTGTTTATCAAAAATTATAAACAAATGTAGACGACTTCTCCTTGGAGAGTCGTTTTTTTTGTTTTGTTCTGCTACTAACAACGTAATTGATTTCCACTACAGGATGCTTCGCTTTCCGCGGGGCGTGCGGTGAGCCTCCTCGGCGTACGCCTGCGGGGTCTCACCTGTCACGCTGCTCCCGCAGGAGTCTCGCACCTTTCGTTACAATCAATTAGGTTATAATATACTGTTCTGTATGGATAATACTGATAAACCCAAAATTGCTAAAAAATTTTGTCTTCTTATCTTTTTTGAAAGACTTTACTTTAAAATATATATTAGTTCAATGGAGCGGAAAACACTTGACTCCTGCGGGACATAGAGGAAAGGTCGAGACCCCGCAGGCGAAGACGAGGAGGCTCGACTTCCTCCCCGCGGAAAGCAAGTGTTTGGAGCGCAATGGAACGAACACAATACAATTAGAAGAACAATAAAGTATGCTAAATAGCCTCCTAATAAAATTAATTAACCAACAACCAAATAAAAAGCACCCATTCCCGAAGAATGGATGCTTTCTAACTAAATGATAACGCGCTCGAAGGGAATCGAACCCCCGCATGACGTGGTACCGGAAACCACCGCTCTATCCACTGAGCTACGAGCGCATGATTTAAAGTGATACTAACCTAGTATATGAAAGAAACAGATACTTTTCAAGTAGGATTATATTGGGTATAGTCCTGATATAGTAAATTTTTTTCTTTCTTATGTTAGAAAAGGACGGGTTTTGGTTATGATGAATATGGTAATGAAGGGTATGAATGGACTCATCTTTGAATACATATAAGCAAGGGCTTTTGTTTGACCTTCATTGACCTTAGTTGTATGATAATTACATATAGAACTGATTTTTTACATTAAAGGAGGATTACACTATGAATTTAATTCCAACGGTTATTGAACAAACAAATCGCGGTGAAAGAGCTTATGATATTTACTCACGTCTTTTAAAAGACAGAATTATTATGCTAGGTTCTGGAATCGACGATAACGTTGCAAACTCAATCGTTTCTCAGCTTCTATTCTTAGCTGCTGAAGATCCAGATAAAGATATTTCATTATACATAAACAGCCCTGGTGGTTCAATTACTGCAGGTATGGCTATTTATGATACAATGCAATTTATCAAACCTAAGGTTTCAACGATCTGTATCGGAATGGCTGCATCAATGGGTGCATTCTTACTTGCTGCAGGTGAAAAAGGAAAGCGTTATGCTCTTCCTAACAGTGAAGTTATGATTCACCAACCATTAGGTGGTGCACAAGGTCAAGCAACGGAAATCGAAATTGCTGCTAAGCGTATTTTATTCCTTCGCTCGAAGCTAAATGAAATCCTAGCTGAACGTACTGGCCAACCAATCGAAGTAATCGAGCGCGACACAGAGCGTGATAACTTCATAACAGCTGATAGAGCAATGGAATATGGTTTAGTCGATCAAGTATTGTCAAAAGATAACAAGTAATATAGTAAAAAGTGAGGAAGCAAAACTTCCTCACTTTTTATTTTGACTTGAGTTTGTTAAATATGTTGGATGACAACTTAAAGTTGGCGAACCTTTTCCTTCTTTACCAACTCACTTAACTGAGACCACTTAAATTTTTCTCCATAAACCATGACTCCTTTAACATAAATACGGGAGGATAGGTAAGCGATCAACAAAATGGAAGTTAATAAAATCCCCCCACTAATGACTAATTCAATCGTGGTAATCTCCCCCATAACAAATTTAGCAAATGCTACAATCGGTGAGAAAAACGGAAAATAAGTTGAAAATGAAACAAGCATTCCTGTTGGATCCATCATTGTTCTCATTCCAACCATTAAGGCACCAATTACTAGAATCATAACAGGCCCCATTACACTTCCAAGGTCCTCTGTTCTCGAAATGAGTGAACCTAGTGCAGCAAAGCACAGGGCATACACTAAATATCCACAAGAGAAGAAGAATATAAACGCAAAAATTAGGTTAGCATCGATCTGTGATAAATCAAATTCGAACCCAAATATACTAAATTGATCAACATTAAGCCACCCAATAAGATAGGCCACATACCCTGCTAGAAAGAAGATTGAGACTTGAATGAGCCCCGCACAAAGATTAGAGAGAACCTTTGCGAATAACATATAAATCGGCTTAATCTTTGTAATCATAACTTCCATTACCCTTGTTGATTTTTCACCGGTAATGTTCATGGCAATACCTTGACCAAACATTAAGATAAACGTATACATTAAGAAGATAAATACATAGACAATCCCTAAACTGCCGGTATTTTCAGCAAGCATATTTTTTTCAACTGGTATAGTTGTATATAACTCTTTTGTAACTTCTGGAGATAACGAGTGTTTGCTAGTTACAGAGGAAATATATTGTTGCTGTAACTGAGTAACAAAAGGAAAGATGACACTTGTATCTGGATAACGATGATAGAAATAAGATACAAGCGGTATTGATTCTTTTTCTTCAATAATAAGTAAATGGTCTACATCCTGAGTCTTGATTTTTTCCTGTTCCTCTTTAACATCTTCAACTCTCTTTAGGGAAACAATTCCACCTTCTATGGCTCCTTCAACTTCCTCTACGTTTATATCAAAGGATGTTGTGTTAACAACTGAAATTACGACCTCTTCTTGCTTAGTCATAAAATGATTATATGCAAAAAACCCTAAAATAACGGCCGAGATTACTACAGACGTAATTCTAAAACCTTTAGATCTAGTTTGTTCTCTAAAATGAAATAAAAAGGCAATCCACAATGGCTTCATATTAAGACCCCACCTTCTCAACAAAAATCTGGTGAAGGGTCGGTCGTAAATAAGTAACTTCATTGACCACAATATTTTCTTGTTTTATCTTTGCTAAAATATCAAGAGGATCCTGACCATTTGTTAAGGATATGGTAATTTTCTTTGCTTCCTGTTCGTAATCATATTGATTGTTACCACAAAAGCTAGCTATGTTTTCTAAATCACCATAAAGAGACAAATGCATGTATCCATATGATTGTTTAACAGATTCTAACTCACCTGAAATGATAGCACGGCCTTCCTTCATCAGTACTACATTTTCACAGAACTTTTCCACCTGATCCATTTGATGACTGGACATGATGATGACTTTCCCTTTTTTCTTCTCTTCCATAATGACCTCTGCTAGCAAGTTTGCATTAACCGGATCAAGTCCACTAAATGGCTCGTCTAAGATAATTAAATCTGGATTATGTAATAATGTGGCAATGATTTGAACCTTCTGTTGATTACCTTTAGAAAGTTCACCAGCTAGTTTATCTCTATACATTCCGATGTCAAATTTTTCAATCCAATAATCAATACTATGCTTCACTTCTTCTCTTTTTAAGCCTTCGAGCTTCGCAAAATAAGAGAGTTGATCGACAACTTTTGATTTGGGATATAGTCCCCTCTCCTCAGGTAAGTATCCAAACGAGACATTTTTTAAGCCAATTTTATTATTCCAATGAACACTCCCCTTATCAGGTGACACTAGTCCAAGCATCATCTTAATGGTTGTGGTCTTTCCTGCACCGTTTCTCCCTAATAGACCAAAGACCTCACCAGGGGATACTGAAAAGCTTAATGAATTTACCGCGACTTTACCTTTATAGGCTTTTGATAAATCTACAATTTCTAGCAATATCTCGTCTCCCTTTTTGCCAATATATAGTACTCAAGCACTATTTTACAAAATTAAACAATCAAACTTCAACCATTATTTTCCTAAACCCTATAAACCCACCCTAAAGAAAAGGGAGAACCTCTCTAGAACACTCGTACTATTGAATCAAAGAGGAAGCATGTGAAGTTCTATCTCTTTGTTGTTGTTCAAACCCGGAGGCCTATTGTACTGACGAAAATTGGGCAAAAAAAAATAAATGGCATTCCTGCCATCCATTTTTAAATAGTTTGATTCACAAATTTCTCTAAAGCTTCTAAAGCTGCCTGCTCGTCGTTTCCTACTGCTGATAAAACAACCTCTGCTCCAGAACCTACTGCAAGACTCATCAGACCCATAATACTTTTTGCGTTTACTTTCTTTCCGTCCTTCTCAAGGAAGATTTCCGATACAAATCGGTTAGCTTCTTGAACAAACATCGCTGCTGGACGTGCCTGTAAACCAGATTTTAGCTTTACTTCTACTTTTTTCTCAACCATGGTTCTTCCTCCTTATCCTCTATTTAATTGTTCTCCTGCGCGAATTTTTTCTGCAATCTCATCAATTTTGCGAAGGCGATGATTAATACCTGATTTACTAATGGAAGCACCAGAAACCATCTCTCCCAGTTCCTTTAGTGTTACATCCTGATATGCTACACGAAGCTCAGCAATCTCTCTTAGTTTGTCTGGCAATATTTGTAGACCTACTGTGCGATCGATGAATTTTATATTTTCAACCTGTCTAATTGCGGCACCAATGGTTTTATTTAAGTTAGCGGTTTCACAATTGACTAAGCGGTTTACAGAGTTTCTCATATCCCGAACGATTCTTACATCTTCAAAACGAAGTAAAGCTTGATGGGCGCCAATTACGTTTAGAAATTCTGTTATTTTCTCGGCTTCCTTTAAGTACGTAATATAGCCTTTTTTTCGCTCCAACGTCTTACCATTCAGATTAAATACGTTCATCAATTCACATAATGATTCATTGTGTTCAATATATAGTGAAAAAATCTCTAAGTGATAGGATGAGGTTTCCGGGTTATTAACAGAGCCGCCAGCAAGAAATGCTCCTCTGAGGTAAGAGCGTTTACAACATTTCTTTTTAACAATTGACGGTGAAATTTCACGAATTGAATCAAAGCCATCAGTAAGGATATGTAAATCCTCCAATATGCCCTTAGCATTTTTCACTAAACGGACGATATACACATTATTCTTTTTTAAACGCATTTTTTTTCTAACTAGTAGCTCTACCACTACCTCATCATAATACTTCTTAAGCAGCGTATATATACGTCTTGCAATGGCTGCATTTTCTGTTTGGATATCTAAGCTAAGCTGCCTGTTTGAAAAGGAAATGGAGCCGTTCATTCTAATTAATGCAGCCAATTCAGCTTTTCCACAACAATCCTTCAACTGAAGATTTGTCAGCTCTTTCTTTGTTTCTGATGCAAATGACAACTCTTCACCCCCTTAAACCCAATGAACCATCCCATCCATTAGAATCTTAATAAACGGTGAAAGTTTTACTCATATACGGTTTCATGCTGTTCTAATAATTTATATAAAAGAGAGGCAACCTTGGTTGTATCATGTCGAATTACTTCTCCATTATAATTTATTATTTTATCATGAATGATGTCTAAACCTAAAGAAGATAATCTCGTCGTATCGTAAATAACTGGTTTTGCCAGTTCTTTTGCATACAGTGCTTGAATACTCTCGGGAATTTCCTCATCATTTACCAGTATGGTATTTATACAAGGTCCAATATGATTATATAAGGCCTTCACATGATCACTGGCTGTATAGTCTAGTGTTTCACCAGCCTGTGTCATTACATTACATACGTAGATCTTTTTAGCCTTTGACTTAATCACTTCTTCCCCAATTTTCGGAACAAGTAAATTAGGCAATATGCTTGTATATAAACTACCAGGACCTATAACAATTAGATCTGCTTTTCTGATTTCACGTATTGTCTCACTTAATGGCTCAATTTTCTCTGGAGTTAAGAATACTCTTTTAATCCTTTTCCCGGAATATGGTATTTTGGACTCACCAGAGACAATGGTTCCGTCCTCCATTTCTGCGTGTAGAACAATACTTCGATTAGCTGCAGGCAATACTTTTCCTTTAACATTCATAACCTTGCCCATTTCTCTTATGGCATGCATGAAGTCACCGGTTATATCGGTTAAAGCTGCTAGCAAAAGATTTCCTAGTGCATGTCCAGATAAACCGCCACCATTTTGGAAACGGTGTTGAAAAAGCTCCACAATGAGAGGTTCAACATCTGAGAGAGCTGCTAGAACATTTCGAATGTCACCTGGAGGAGGAATTTGAAGTTCATCTCGCAATCGACCCGAGCTACCTCCGTCGTCCGCAACGGTAACGATTGCGGTAAGGTGAACAGGATATTCTTTGAGTCCTCTTAAGAGGACAGGTAATCCTGTTCCACCTCCTATGATGACAATTCGTGGTTGTTTAGTTTTCATGTCATCGACTTTCCTTTCTCCTCTCGATATCACGATGGCTTACGTGGGTGCGATATTCAGAACCAAAGTGCTGGGCGATTTTTTCAGATAAAGCAACAGATCGATGTTGACCACCGGTACAACCTATTGCAATAACAAGCTGGCTTTTACCTTCTCGCTTATATTGCGGAAGCATGAAGGCTAATAAATCTATTACTTTTTCTAAGAATTTATTTGTTTCATTCCATTTAAGGACATACGTTGACACTTCTTCATCCAACCCTGTCTGGGGTCTCATATGCTCAATGTAATGAGGATTTGGAAGGAAGCGAACATCAAAAACGAGGTCTGCATCAATCGGAATGCCGTACTTAAAACCAAATGATAGAACATTAACAGAAAAGACCTGTTTCCCATGTGATGCAAACTGCTTAATAATCTTTTCACGTAGCTCTCTTGGCTTCATATCTGATGTATCAAAAGTAAGCTGCGCTCTCCCCTTAAGCTCTTCGAGAAGCTCACGCTCAAGACCAATTCCCTCTAATGGAAGACCAGAAGGAGCTAAAGGATGTGATCTTCTTGTTTCCTTATAACGAGTTACAAGTGTAGTATCTTTTGCATCTAAAAATAAGATTTGCGGGGTAATCCATGATTTTTCAGACATATCATCCAGAGCTTCAAATAAGCTGTCAAAAAATTCACGTCCTCGTAAATCCATAACAAGTGCGACTTTGTTCATTTTATTATTTGATTCTTTCATCAGCTCTAAAAACTTTGGAAGCAGTGTTGGTGGCAAGTTATCGACACAAAAATAACCTAAATCCTCAAAACTTTGGATTGCAACCGTTTTACCTGCACCTGACATCCCTGTGATAATAACCATTTGAACATCTTGAACAGATCCTATACTCAACTGACATTTCCCCCTCACATGCTTATACTAGCTTGGATCTAAACGATAGGCTAATAACTCAAAATCTGGCGTATATGTAAATGTTCCATAAATCGTGCCTGCCGCTTTTGCTACATAATCAATGATATGGTAGTCACCAGGCGCCATTGGTAAAGAAGGCACATCATCAATATGATGCCAAGCAAGCTTCCCTTCTTCGGATTCATCGACATTCTCACCATCATATTCTGTTGCAAGAAATGTAAACATCATCCACTCTGATACGATTTGATCTTGATCTTGAATCGTTATCGTAAAAACACCTTTAATGGCTGGATTTTTCAAAAAAACTCCTGTCTCTTCACGAAACTCTCGAGTAACTGTATCTCGTACAGATTCTCCTAGTTCCATCTTTCCACCCGGAGCTACCCACCAGCCCCGACTTGGCTTTTGTAACAAAAGGATTTGATCACCCTTTAGTAACACACAATTCGTTACTCTTTGCATATAGTTCACCTCATTATCATCGGTGCCAATTTAGTATTTATACTCTGATTATATTCTTTTCATTATACTATTATTTAAATATTGTAACAATGAACAGCTTTTTAGTTGGTTTTTATGTAAGATTATAAAAAAATAGCACGGGAACAATCCCGTGCCAAATGTATATCTATAAAAGGGGGTCAATTACTTACTCTTATAATACCCCATCAATGTTTCACCCGTGTTACAAGAGAGTTAAAACATCGTTACTATTTGTAAAAATGATTAGGACGAGAGTCTATTCAGTTACTTGTTGCTTAAGTTCTTCTAATAGCTCCTCCACATAGTGCTGTGCACTTTGTGCTGCGATACTTCCGTCACCTGTAGCTGTAACAATTTGACGAAGTGTCTTTTCACGAACGTCACCAGCTGCAAATATTCCCTCGACCTTTGTTTCCATTCGATCGTTTGTTTCAATGTAACCCATGTCATTGGTAATGCCTAGGTTTTCAAAAGGTTTTGACAGTGGAACCATCCCAATATAGATAAATACTCCATCAGCGGTGAAGTTTTGCTCTTCACCATTTTCAGTACTCACTAATGTTACACTTCCAACTTTACCTTCTTTATCATTGATTTCTTTAACCGTGTGATTCCAAATAAAATCAATTTTTTCGTTGTTGAAAGCACGGTCCTGAAGGATTTTTTGAGCACGTAGTGAATCACGACGGTGAACGATTGTAACCTTTGAAGCAAAGCGTGTTAAATATACGCCTTCTTCAACGGCAGAATCTCCGCCACCAACTACTACTAGCTCTTTTCCTTTAAAGAATGCTCCGTCACAAACGGCACAATACGATACTCCACGTCCACCTAGTTCTTTTTCTCCAGGCACTCCGATCTTTTTGTATTCTGCACCTGTTGTTACAATGACCGCTCTCGCCTTATATTCTTTTTTACCAGCAATAACTGTCTTATATTCTTTTCCATCAATGACTTCTTTAATGTCGCCATATGCATACTCTGCACCAAATTTTTTAGCATGATCAAACATTTTTGTTGAAAGTTCAGGACCTAATATATGATCAAAACCTGGATAGTTCTCTACTTCTTCTGTATTCGCCATTTGACCACCAGGTACTCCGCGTTCAAGCATTAACGTACTTAAATTCGCACGTGATGTATACACAGCTGCTGTCATCCCAGCAGGACCCGCTCCCACAATGATCACATCATAAATCTTTTCTTCAGACATCTCACTCACTCCTTTAATCACATTCAGCACATATATATTAATATGAACTCTACGTTCTACTATTATCCTATAAAACAAGACCGGAAACGTCCATTTATTTGCTCAATTTAGGGTTTTCGCTGATGTAAGGGGCTAGCTTGATTTGTGTCAGGCGACATGCTTACGCAATTAGTTCTGAGTTTCGCCCAATTAGTTCAGAGTTTCACGCAATTACTCTGATTATTAAACAATTATATTTCGGGTTACGCAAATATTCTCAAGCTCACGCAATTCTAGCTTTTTGAAGCTTTCACCGGAGGCAGAGCAATATTGATTAAGGTCATTTGCTTGTTTTAATCATATTATAGGGGCTAGATAGACTCAGGGTCAGGAATTTCACTTACCTTATCATCATCTAAGCCCATTTACACAATTAATTCCGAATTCCTCACAATTATTCTGATTGTTACGCAATCTTATCCGAAAGTTAAGCAATTATCCTACACTCTCACGCACTTCCCCATTAATTTCACGCAATTAACTATTAACAGTCAAAATGTAGCCTTATCTCTAGTCAATTCCATACAAAAAGACTGCCCAATTTGGACAGTCTAGAATCTATTTTCGATAAGCATTTAATAACGATATATATTTTCTAGCAGTTGCTGCCGAAATATTATAAATTCGTGAAACCGCAGCCTGTGTTGTTGCTTTACCAATTTGCTCTAGGAATAGAAATTCTACAGCAGCAGCAAGTGCTGAGGCGTTATTCAACTTCTTTTCTGATAGCATTGGTAGCAGGTGGAACCAATGAGCTAGTATAGTCGGGAGATTACTACGATCGTCTTGATATCTTGTATATAAGAGATCAGCAACTAGTAAACCCTTTTCATACTGTGAAGTTTTTACTGAGATTACCTTGTTTTGTTCTTTTGAATGAAGGTAATAGCTTAATAGCTCCGAATGACTCTTCTCTTCAAGTGGTTTCGCCTGTTCCCAAGGTGCTGAACCCCTTTTATCAGGTGAAAGGATTAATACTTTTTTCCAGCTATATTGAGCAACTTGTTCATGCTTCATATGGTACGCCGCATGAGTTAACCAATAATAATAAGTCGCATCTCCATCATAACCAGCCTTCTTTAACGAAAGTAACCATTGCAGAGATAAATCAAAGCGACCGACCATCCCAAAAGTAGCTCCTAGCTTATAACGATGCTCCATCAACATAGGATGAACAACTTTTAGATGATCAATAAGGTTATTGACGACCTCATCGTTTCGCAAATAGAAATGAATAACAACCTTATTACACATTGCATGAAGATTACCTGGATTCTTTACAAGTACATCCTCAATAGTTTTCAGTGCTTCATCCGTTTTTCCCATATAAAATTGAGAAAGTGCTAGATTGTTATAAGCAGACCAAAATTGCGGATGACCATCAATGAGCTCATGAAGAATTTCAATCGCTTCTTGAAATTGTCCTTTTTCCATAAGGTCGCGAGCATGATCCTGTAAAAAAATGATGTCATCCTCATCTTCCTCTTCATCACTATCAAGTGACAATACCTCTAATAGATCTTCAGTATCTTCTATAAATTCACCATCTGGTGAAAGCTCCATATATTTTAAAGCGTTACGCTTTGCTTCTTGAAATAAGCCAAGATGAGCGAAATTATTCGCGATGAAATAATAGCATTCTACCATCTCTGGATCTAATTCATTTATAACAATTCGTAAGTATTCAGTCGATGTTTGATATTCACCAATTTCAGATAAAACAGCTGCAAGCTGACATAGAATAATTGGCTCTTCTGGCTCAAGCTCATGGGCACGTTTTAATAGCTGTATCGAACGTTCAAAATCTCTATTCCGGTAAGCTCTTAAGCCCTTCTTATAAAAATAATCTCCATCTAAGTGGAAGGGAATAACCACTGCTTTCTCCCTAGTTGCTTCAATCTGTTTACTCATTCCTTCCTCCATTCCCTTAAATCAAACCTTATATTTTCTAGATTTCGCACATGATTTATGAGCTTAAGTATAACATAGTCGACAAGTTAGAGTCACCACCCGAATTTTGTCAAACTATGACAGTGAAGTCAAGGCTTCACGCTACTCTGTATATTAAGAGTATACAAAAAGAAAACCGAATAGCCAGAGATGGCCATTCGGCAGTTACTTATTTTTTATGTCTTTGCTCTAATGCTTGTAAAACAGCATCAATCGGCAAGTTTTGTTCACGCAGAAGAACAAGTAGGTGATAGAGGAGATCGGCCACTTCCCAGGTAAGTTCCTCGTGATCTCGATTTTTCGCAGCAATGATCACTTCTCCCGCTTCTTCGCCGACCTTCTTAAGGATCTTGTCTACACCCTTTTCAAATAGGTACGTCGTATAAGCACCTTCTGGACGTTCCTTTTCACGCTCTGCAATCACTCGTTCTAATTCATTAATTATCGCAAACCGGTCGCTTGTCGCTACTTCAGCTTTCTCTCCCATTAACACTTCGTTAAAGCAAGAGTATGCACCCGTATGACAGGCAGGTCCGGCTGGGACAACCATGACAAGAATAGCATCTTGATCACAATCATATCTCATAGAAGCAATTTTTTGTGTGTGACCTGATGTTGCTCCCTTATGCCATAGCTCTTGTCTTGAACGGCTATAAAACCAAGTTTCCCCGCTATCTAGAGATTTTTGGAGAGACTCTAGATTCATATAAGCTAATGTTAGCACTTCTTTACTAAAGGCATCTTGAACAATCGCAGGAACTAATCCTTTTTCGTCAAATTTAATTTGCTCTATATTCATCGAACGGCCACTCCCTTCTCACGTAAGTACTGTTTTACTTCCTTGACTGAGGTTTCTTTGTAGTGAAAAATAGAAGCGGCTAGCGCAGCATCTGCTAATCCTTCGTTAAATGCTTCCTCAAAATGCTCGGCAGACCCTGCTCCACCAGAAGCGATGACTGGTACGGTAACAGCCGAACTGACTGCTTTTGTTAAAGCAAGATTAAACCCAGATTTTTCACCGTCTTTATCCATACTAGTTAACAGGATTTCTCCAGCGCCTCGTTTAACAGCTTCCTTCGCCCAGTCGACAACCTCCCACTCTGTTGGCTTTCGACCACCATGAGTGTAGACACGCCAAGACCCAAGCTCTTCATCATAGCGAGCATCAATCGCACAAACCATACACTGCGAACCGAAAAAATCAGCTCCTTCATTGATGAGCTCTGGATTAACTAGTGCAGCCGTATTAACTGAAACCTTATCTGCTCCAGCGCGCAAAATTCGCTTCATATCCTCTAGAGAGTTAATTCCGCCACCTACTGTAAATGGAATGGCTAGCTGAGCGGCAACCTGTTCAACCACCTCAACCATCGTTTTACGACCTTCATGAGAAGCAGAAATATCTAGAAAAACTAGCTCATCTGCACCTTCTTCATCATAAAATTTGGCAAGTTCAACGGGATCACCAGCATCACGAAGCTCAACAAATTGAATGCCCTTAACCACACGACCTTCTTTTACATCTAAGCAAGGTATAATTCGTTTAGCGAGCATGGTTTTCCACCTCTTGTATCGCTTCAGCTACCGTAAATTGATTAGTATATAGAGCCTTACCAACAATGGCACCACCAACACCTGATGTACTGAACTCTTTTAATGTTTGTAAGTCACCTAGCGAACTAACTCCACCAGAAGCAATGACATTCTTTCCTGTTAATCTAGCAAGCTCTGCTACTGCCTCGACATTTGGTCCTGAAAGCATACCATCTGTTGCAATATCAGTAAAAATGAACGTTTCTGCACCGTGCTGTACTAATTCAAGCGCTAAGTCTGTTGCCTTTACAGAAGATGTTTCGAGCCATCCTTCTGTCGCAACAAAGCCGTCCTTTGCATCAAGTCCAATCGCAATTTTAGCACCATATGTACGAAGCATTTCTTTTACAAACTCAGGATTATTAATGGCAGCACTACCTAAAATAACACGATCGACACCATTTTCTAGATAATACGCGACATCCTCGGCCGTACGAATTCCTCCACCAATTTGCACCTTAGAAGGAAGCTCCTTTGCTACTCGTAGCACATACTCGTCATTTACTCTTTTTCCTACCTTCGCACCATCTAAATCCACCATGTGAATCCAGCTAGCACCCTGATTTGAAAATAAAGAAGCCATATCAAATGGTGAATCACCATAAACTGTTTCTTTGTCATAATCTCCCTGAATCAAACGAACACACTTGCCCCCACGCATATCAATGGCAGGATACACTGTAAATATACTCATATTAAAGCCCTCCCTTCTCGACAATTGCTGCATAATTTTTTAACATAGCCACACCTAAGTCACCACTTTTTTCTGGGTGAAATTGAGTACCTAAGACATTGTTTTTCCCAACAACAGCTGGCACCTTCACATCATAGTTGCTACTTGCAAGAACAACATCATCTTTTGTATCCACATAATAGGAATGTACAAAGTACACATGACCTTCCTCAAGCTGATCTAATAAAGGATTATCTTGGTTGAAATCGAGACTATTCCAGCCCATATGTGGCACCTTATACTTCTCTCCGGTTTCTGTCAAACCAGAGAACCTCGTTACACGTCCATCTAACAAGCCTAATCCCTTCGTCAGTCCGTTCTCTTCACTTTCTTCGAATAAGAGCTGCATTCCAAGACAAATTCCGAGTAATGGCTTTCCACTAGCAGCCTGTTCCTTAATAAAACCGGTAAGGCCTGTTTCATTCAAGATTCCCATTGCATCCTTAAATGAACCAACGCCAGGTAGAATTAGTCCTTTAGCCTTTTCAAGTTCCTTTATATCACTTGAGAGTACATAATCATATTGGAGACGCTCCAGCGCTTTACTAACGCTGTATAAATTCCCCATTCCATAATCGATAATGCCAATCATTTATAACATTCCCTTCGTGGATGGAACTCCTTTAATTCGTGGATCAACCGTTGTTGCTTCGTCTAATGCTCGTGCTAGCGCCTTAAAAATTGCCTCGATAATATGATGCGTATTTTGACCATAATGAACAATTACGTGAAGATTCATTCTGGCTTCAAGTGCGAGCTTCCATAAAAATTCATGAACTAGCTCTGTATCAAAGGTTCCTACCTTTTGGCTAGGGAATTCTGCTCGGAACTCTAAGTGTGGACGATTGCTTAAATCTACAACCACCTGAGCTAATGCCTCATCCATTGGGACAAAAGCATTTCCATAACGCTTAATACCTTTCTTATCACCAAGTGCTTCCTTTAAAGCAATTCCTAAACAGATACCAATATCCTCTGTTGTATGGTGATCATCTACCTCAATATCACCCTTTGCATCAACAGTAAGATTAAATTGACCATGCTTTGTAAATAAATCTAGCATATGAGTCATAAACGGAACACCGGTCTCTAAATTAGATTGACCTTCCCCATCTATAGTGAATTGCAAAGATATTTGAGTTTCATTAGTATTTCGCTCGATATGAGCTTGACGAGTTTGTGTCATGATTAATCCTCCAGTCGATATTCTACTGCACGCGCATGTGCTTCTAGTCCTTCTAATCTTGCAAAAGCAGCTATTTTCCGTCCATTCTCTTGCATTGCCTTTTCACTATAAGAAATGATGCTTGATTTTTTTGTAAAGTCATCCACATTTAATGGACTTGAAAATCTAGCAGTCCCGTTTGTTGGTAAAACATGATTCGGTCCAGCAAAATAATCTCCCACTGGTTCGGAGCTATATCTTCCTAGGAAAATCGCACCTGCATGACGAATGTTTCCTAACAAATCCATTGGGCTAGCTGTTAAGACTTCTAAGTGTTCTGGAGCTAGCTCATTCACAAGCTCAATAGCTTCATCTAACGTATTCGTCACATAAATAGCTCCGTAGCTTTCGATTGAAGCTCTAGCAATCTTTTCTCGTGGAAGAGTCTCTAGCTGCTTGTAAATCTCCTTTTTCACCTCAAACGCTAGTTTTTCAGAGGTGGTAACAAGTACACTTGAAGCTCTCTCATCATGTTCTGCTTGTGATAATAAATCAGCCGCAACTTCAGCAGCTCTTGCCGTTTCATCTGCTAACACAACAATCTCACTAGGGCCTGCAATCATATCAATCGAAACATGTCCAAATACCTCACGTTTGGCCAACGCGACATAGATGTTTCCAGGTCCGACAATCTTATCTACTTTTTCAATGCTCTCCGTACCATACGCAAGTGCTGCAATAGCTTGAGCTCCACCGACTTTATAAATTTCTTCTACACCTAGCTCATGAGCAGCAACGATCACTCCTGCTGGTAAGGCTCCATTCGCTTGAGGTGGTGAGACCATAACAATTCTTTTTACTCCAGCCACTAATGCAGGAGTAACATTCATTAACACCGACGACGGATAGGCAGCTAATCCACCTGGCACATATACTCCAACTGAATCTAGAGCAGTAATCTTTTGACCGAGAATCGTGCCATTTTCCTGTGTGGTAATCCATGACTCCCGCTTCTGACGCTGATGATAATCACGGATATTTTCAGCGGCTTCGCGAATGACAGGTAATATATCTTGATCTAGCTCCGAATAGGCCTGGTCAATTTCTTCTTTTGTCACCTTTAAAGAGGAAAGCGCTACTTTATCAAATTTCTCCGTGAAACTAAATAGAGCTGCGTCACCACTTTTTCGTACTTCAGTAATAATATCTAAAACAGCTAATCGCTGCTGATCCGTTCCTTGATCAATATCCCTTTTTAAAGACGCTGTATTGGGGTTCATTACAATTTCCATCGGTTACATCTCCTATCCAATCACCTTTGAAAGCTTCTCAACAAGCTCATCGATGACCTGATCTTTCACTCGGTAGCTCACTGGATTTACAATTAAACGAGACGTGATGTCTGCAATCCGTTCCATCTCTACTAATCCATTTTCCTTTAAGGTTTGACCAGTTGACACGATATCAACAATTCGGTCGGCTAAGCCGATCAGTGGAGCCAGCTCAATCGAACCGTTCAGTTTAATGATTTCAACCTGTTCTCCTTGCTCTCTAAAATAACTAGATGCTACATTAGGATACTTGGTTGCAACCTTAGGTGCCACATCTCGGATTTCCATAGTAGGTAAGCCCGCTACAGCGAGGTAACATTCGCTAATTTTTAAGTCTAGCACCTCATACACATCGCGGTTTTCTTCCATCATAACGTCTTTACCCGCAATTCCAATATCAGCAACACCATGTTCTACATAAGTAACAACATCCATCGGCTTTGCTAAAATAAACCTCATGTTAGCTTCTTCAATATCTAAGATAAGCTTTCTCGAATCATCAAATTCTTCTGGTAGCTGGTAGCCAGCCTTTCTCATCAAGTCTGCGGCTTCTTCAAAAATACGTCCTTTTGGCATGGCAATCGTTAGGAAAGTACTCATTGCTGCTTCTCCTTTCCTGCAGTTCCTATAAAATAAGTGACTTCATTAAATTTAGTAGTAAATGCATCAATATCACGTACTCCTGTAATATCTTGCAGTACAACACTCTTTCCTTGCTGACGAAGTTTGTTCGCACATTCAATGGCAGCTGTTCTTCGCTCTTGACTGAAGATCACACACTCATGTTTCGCTTCACTTCCCGTACCCCCAAGAGCTTCAAGGAGATAATCTAACCGAATCGCAAAGCCAGTCGCATCAGCTGGACGTTCAAAACGCTCTAACAGCTGATCATAACGTCCTCCACTACAAATCGGATAACCAACCTTTGAAGAATATCCCTCAAAGAGAATTCCTGTGTAGTAGCTCATATGCGGAACTAAATTCACATCCAACTTTACATAAGAGGTAACTCCATGAGCTTCTAACGCATTCCAAAGCTGCTGAAGTTGTTCAACTGCTTCACGTGCTTGATCATTTTGAACGAGCTGACTAGCCTTTTGTAAAATGTCACCCTGACCTCGCAATTGCAGAATCGACAGCAGTCGGTCCTGATCAATACTCGATAAAGGTAAGCTCTTTACATGCTCACGATAACCTACGTAATTCTTTTCATATAAGAAGCGCTTTATTTCACTCACTCTTGACTCATTTCCAAGCACATCGGTGAACAGTGCATCAATGAAGCCAATATGCCCAATCGCCACTGTAAATTCAGACAAGCCTGATCGTAGTAACGAATGTATCATAAGAGTTATCACCTCAGCATCAGCACTAGAGGATTTATCTCCGATCAGTTCTACACCAACCTGTTCAAATTCTGCCGGTCTGCCTCCTTCACGTTGTTGTGCACGAAACACATTCGTGTCATACGCAAGACGCAATGGATAGCCACCTGTATATAGTTTTGATGCTGCAAGTCTAGCAATCGGTGAAGTCATATCAGGTCTTAACACAAGTGTATGTCCCTGTTGATCCATAAGCTTAAACAGCTGCTGATCTAAAATAGCCGAAGATTCGCCCACCGTTTCATAATATTCTAACGTTGGTGTCTCTAAAAATTCATAGCCATATCCCTCTATGACACTACTAACCGTGTTGCGAGCTTGTTTCTTTAATGTATATAAATGAGGTAATGTATCTCTCATCCCGATTGGTTTTTCGAACATCTTTCGTTTTGACAAAAGAGTACACATCCTTTCTATGTATGGTTAAATCATTTAGCTTATTTTTAGCAAAACGCTTTAGTTCGCTAATATGGTAACGAATTGAAGTTATTTGTAGTTTACACGTTATTAGTAGGGTAGTCAACCGTTTTGAATGGGATTTCTGGTTGTAAAATTCGCGATAATTATGCAGGGCATTCCTACTAAGTAGGATGGTTGATTCGTTTATTTCTGCTGGCGTTGTAGACCACATAAATTATGATTAGGGTTTGGTGCATATATGTTGGATTTCGTTCATAAATCCTGAATTCCCGTGCGTATTTTTCTAAAAACAGTGCATATAATCCAGGTTTACGTGCATATATCATAAATCTCGTGCATATACCCAAAATTCTACACTAATAGGCATTTCAGAAGCAGCTTGGGTACCCTCTTCTGACCACCTGCGATTTATAAGTCGTGCAAAAACTTCTAAAGGTATGTATATTAGCTCATTTCCCACACACTGAGAACTCCTTCAATCCTACTATTCCCTATTTTTCCAACCTAAATAAAAAAGCCACAAACCTATTCGTTTGTAGCCTCTTGTGCTTCTCGTAATTCTCTTTCTTCATTTGTATAAATAACCCGCATCGGATTTCCTCCAACAAAGCTCCCTGCTGGCACATCACGGTGAACAAGTGTCCCAGCAGACACAATTGCATCGTCCCCAATGATGACGCCTGGCAGAATGGTTGTGTTAGCACCGATCATAACGCCACTACCAATGACCACATCACCTAAACGGTATTCTTTGATCAAATATTCGTGAGCCAGAATCGTCGTGTTATATCCAATGACGGTATTTCGTCCCACACTAATTTTTTCAGGAAACATAATGTCTAGCATAACCATTAGAGCAAAAGCAGTATGTTCGCCAACCTTCATTTTTAACAGGTTGCGATACATCCAATTCTTAACCGGCAAAAACGGTGTGTAACGTGCTAGCTGGATGACGATAAAATTTTTGACTACCTTCCAGAACGGAACCGTTTTATAGATATGCCATAGTGAGTTAGCTTCCTTTACAGGGTAACGTGTTGTTCTTCTCACGATTAGTTCTCCTCTAGGATCGTTAACAAGTCACGCATGTTTTCAAGCATATAATCAGGCTTGAACGACTGTAAATACTCTATACCCTTTAGTGACCATGCCACACCAGCTGTCTTCGTTCCTGCATTCTGTCCAGACACGATGTCATGGTGGTTATCTCCAATCATAATCGCCTCCTCAGGCTTAGCATGAAGCTGAGCTAACGCCAATTGAACAGGCTCTGGATCTGGCTTAGCATTTTTAACATCATCTAATGTAACAACCACATCAAAAAATTGATCTAACTTTGTTAACCTCAGTCCCATATTAACTGTGTGACGAAGCTTTGTTGTGACAATACCTAGTTTATAGCCTTTTTTATGTAGCGCCTCGATCGTTTCATACACGCCTTCAAACTCTGTTACAAGCTGATCATGATGAGAAAGATTATGCTCACGATATGTGGTAATCATCTCATCCACACGGCTTTCATCAATTGCCACAAACGTATCGTATAGCGGAGGACCAATAAACTGAATCGCATCCTCACGCTTGTATTGATCAGGATAATAATGATTTAGCGTGTGTAAAAAGGAAGTGATAATTAGTTCATTTGTATCAATTAATGTTCCATCTAAATCAAACAATAACGTATTAACTTTCATAAGTGGCTTCCTCTCTATTCACTGGCTGTACTCTGTTCCAAATGACGGCAACAACCACTGTTAGTAATATAGCAACGACTAAACGAATTAATAATAGCGGTAAAATCGGGATCCCAAGCGGAATAAAAATAAGAGTATCCTCTACAACAGCATGGCACGAAACTAGAAAAATAAACGCTAGAGTTAAATCCTTTTTACTCACACCGTCTTCCTTGGCGGCCTGAATCATGACACCCGCCCCATAGGCTAAGCCAAACAATAGCCCAGCAGCTAGAGTTGTAGACGTATTCTCCTTCATGCCTAGCACTCTTGTAAAAGGTGACATCCATCGCGAGAACGTATCCAGCCATTTTAAATCCTTTAATACCTGAATCACGATCATAAGTGGAAGGACAATCATCGCCAACTGGCCGATTCCAAGTAACGCTTTTGAGACAGCATCCATTAAAATCGGTAGCCAGCCTGTAATCACTTCTTCCTGCCTAGAAATAAAGCCATACTTGGCTAGCTCACTGCCACCCTTCCATACAAGATTAATCACAACACCTGACAATAAGGACAATCCAACACGAATAACTACCGTAAGCCAAACCGAAACACCCACTCGTTTTGCCACCATCGATTCTACGAACATATTATGTGAGAATGATAGCATCACAGCTAAGATAAACACTTCTTTAACGGTTAAATCTAGCGTTAAAATAGCCCCAATGGCTGCATATAAGTTTAGAAAGTTCCCTAGAACAAGCGGTATAGCAGCATCCCCAGAAAGGCCTAACAAACCCATAAGTGGTTCAATTGCTGAAATGATCCATTTAAGAATCGGGGTGTACTGCAAGAGCGATACAATAATCGTAATAGGAAAAATAATTTTCCCCAATGTCCAGGTGGTTGTTAAACCGACAAAGAATCCCCGCTTCACACTTCCTAACATAGTCTCTCCCCTTCTGACTGTCTATCTACTTGTTGTCTAGGTAACGAATATCTGAATAACCCTTTACTCTACGGTATATCAATAGAGCAATTGCTAGTAAAATTAATCCGATTGAAATGACCTGTGCAACCCGAAGCATTTCAGTAAGCATTAAGCTATCTGTTCTTAAGCCTTCAATAAAGAATCTCCCTAACGAGTAGTAGATGACATAGGTTAAGAATAACTCTCCCCGACGAAGGTTTGCTTTTCGTAGCAACATGAGAATAGCAAAGCCAGCAAAGCTCCAAAGTGATTCATATAGGAAAGTCGGATGATAATACGCCCCGTTTATGTACATTTGATTCACGATAAACTCAGGTAGATACAAGCCTTCTAAGAACTCACGTGTTACCTCACCACCGTGAGCCTCCTGATTCATAAAGTTACCCCAGCGCCCAATGGCTTGACCTAAAATAATACTTGGTGCTCCAATATCAGCAAGCTTCCAGAACGACAAACCACGCTTTTTCGCAAAAATTATAGCCGTAATGATGGCTCCTATTAATCCACCGTGAATAGCTAGGCCACCATTCCATATTGCTAGAATTTCTGAAGGATTCTCAACATAATAGTCTAACTTAAATAAAACATAATAAAGTCTCGCCGAAATAATCGCAATTGGAATGGCCCATAAAACTAAGTCAATAAATATTTCTTTATCAAGACCTCGTCTCTGTGATTCGCGGACTGCTAGCCATAACCCAAGCATTGCCCCTGCTCCAATAATGACTCCGTACCAATAAATTGTAAACGGACCGAGCTCTAAAAAGACTCGATCTAATTGTGGAACACTCTCCATTTTTCCCACTCCCATATCTCAGTTCTATAGTTTCATTAGGTTACATATCGTCATGATCGCCATCTTCAATGACATCTGTTAAACGACTAGAGAATTGCTCTGCTGCATTTACTCCCATCTTCTTCAGACGATAATTCATTGCAGCTACTTCAATAATAACCGATAAATTTCGCCCTGGACGAACGGGAACTGTGATTTTCGTAACTTCTGTATCAATGATTTTCATCTTTTCGTCATCTAACCCCAGACGATCATATTGCTTGGCTTGATCCCAAAGCTCTAAATTAACAACAAGCGTAACTTTTTTATAAGATCTAACAGCCCCAGCACCGAATAACGTCATGACATTAATGATTCCTAATCCGCGGATTTCGAGCAAATGTTGAATTAATTCTGGTGCTGTTCCAACTAAATTACCTTGATCCTCCTGACGGATTTCTACACAATCATCGGCAACTAGACGATGTCCACGCTTCACTAGATCTAGAGCTGTTTCACTTTTACCTACTCCACTTTTACCAATAATAAGAACGCCAATACCATATATATCAACAAGAACTCCATGAATCGCAGTTGTTGGAGCCAGCATTCCCTCTAAATAGTTAGTAAGACGACTGGATAGTCTTGTTGTTTTCATTGAAGAACGCATAACAGGAACAGCTTCTCGTTCAGCAGCATCTAATAATTCCTGAGGTACTTCCATTTCACGACTGATAATAATACCAGGTGTAATGTCTGTACACAGCTGGTCCATTCGGTCTCTCTTTTCCTCAGCAGAAAGCTGTTCAAAGAATGACATTTCTGTTTTACCAAGTAACTGAATCCGCTCTGCAGGGTAATAGGTAAAAAAACCTGCCATTTCAATTCCAGGGCGAGATAAGTCACTTGTGGTAATCGGACGATTAATTCCTTCTTCACCACTTATTAATTCCAGATCAAACTTCTCAATCAAATCCTTAGTCCGGACTTTTACCATTGTTCATCCTCCTGCGGCTTCTATAGTGAATTACTTAGTTCATATATGTACAGTGCTATTGTATCACTTTTTTTGAAGAGGATAAAAGTTAATCAGCTTTAGAGATATTTCCTAATGAAAAAGCATGCTCCCGAAGAGGAACATGCTTTCTAACTATTTTTTATTTGAGAATGGCTCAATCACAAATTTATGAATGAGTACATTTAAAATCGAGATGATAATCGAAGTTAGGATGGCCATTCCAAATCCATCGATCACAAACGAATCTCCCATAATTGCTTGAGTAAGCCATAAAGTAATGGCATTAATAACAAATAGAAATAGTCCTAAAGTTAAAACGGTAACAGGTAACGTAAGCAAGACTAGGATTGGTTTCACGAGTACATTAAGAACGGACAAAATAATACTCGCTAAAATTGCCGCGCCAACACCCTCAATGTGAAAGGATTCAAAATATCCTGCTACCACGATGAGAACTAAGCTATTAACCAGGATAGAAGAAATCCATTTCATCGGGAAATCACATCCGTACTATTTGGCACCACAAACATCCAGATTAGATAAATGAGTGCAAATGTACCAAAGCTCATGATTAGGCCTACAACAAAAAGGACTCTTAATAATGAAACATCAAAGCCTGTATACTGTGCAAGCCCACCAATGACTCCTGCAAGTTTTCGGTCAGATCTAGATCTTGTTAATTTCGTCAATTAAATCACTCCCTTTTCCTGTACAAGGACTGATCCTGTTTTCGTGTCAACATCAAGTAGTAAAGGCTCTGTTCCTTCTAATGGTAAAGTCGAAAACTTAAGATATTTTTGAACTACCTCGGTTTTCTCTTCCTTTTTCAGCGTATCGCGAATGTCACATTGGATATTTCCGATGTTTGTCTTCACTTCACCCTGCATACTTCTATTTTTAGGAACAATGATATCTACATTTCCTGTTGTGGACTTCACTAGTAACGTCTCACAACGTGCATCACTCACCGTACCTATAATGTTCCCATTAAAACTTTGTAAATCAGCCTTTTTATAAGATCCTTCAACTTTTATGGTCCCATTGATTGTTTCAGCCTCAATTTTTTGGCTATTGATTTTAGAAATCGTGATATGTCCATTTGCCGTTTCAACCTCTAGCTTATCAGTATGGAAACTCGTTAGATTGATCTTCCCATTTGCCGTTTTTGCTTTAAAATCCTTTACTGTTAACTGTTCCCCATCAATCTGACCATTAAACAACCTTACGGAGATTGCCTTATATTGCTCCTTCGGTAAAAAGATGACTGCATTTACCTTCATCTTTTTCTTTTGAACCGAATAGCGAAGCTTGCCACCCTCGATGGAGAAAAGAACATCCTGAAGGAAAGTCTTTCTTGCATCATCCTGCGATTCTGACTGGTACACTTTTGCTTCACATTCAACCCGAACATCCTTTTCTGTCCAAGGGACAAGCTTTACACTTCCATTAGCAACATCGATATCAACATCAGTTAAATACACGTCTGAATGCTGAAACACATGATTAACTGTAACAGCTGGGCCAAAGTTAAAGTCCAGATCGAAGTCTTTAATTTTCTTAAAAGCTTTATCTACAAAATCTAACACTGTCTTTTTGATCGAAGCTGACTTTGCCGACTTTGACTGGTAAGAAGAGTCACCTTCAGTCCAATCTACCTTTGTTGAAAGCTCTGTCACGAACGATTCCTGTTTCTCTTCCATTGCCTTATAATCTTGTTCCAATCTCTCTAACAAAGCCATAGCTTCCTCAGCAGATAGCTTTCCTTCTTCTACCATCTTTAATATTCTTTTACGCTCTTCTAAAATTGGCATATGTCTCACGCTCCGGTATTTTCTATTAAAGAATGTTCAAATCATCGGGAAACTTTTGAACACGTATTATCAATATGTTTTTAAAACTTGAACTCCTTTAACTACATTCCATACGATTACCACAATGTTAATTAAAAATGCTAAAACAAAACCCAAAATCATAAAAATTCCAAATCCTCCTACAGTTTCAGTTAAAATTGCCATTATAAGAATCACCGGAACCGTTATAAGTGGAATCAAATGTGAAAACAGTGCCCGAGTAGCATGACGTTTTACCTCGTAATCATCAACAATAAAATAAACCGCAATCGGTAAAATAAACCCCGCAAAGAAAATACTAAAATAACACAATGCTGAAATAAGCTTATGGTTGTTGTTCTTCTCCATTGTATCACTTCCCCTTTGTAATTATTTACGATTCTATAGTTAAGAAAGTTTCATATTTTATAAGAAATTCTTGATATTTGAGTGTATTACCCGAGAAGTAGGAAATATAACCTGTTTTGGACGATAGTTAGAGTGACCTAAGTACAATTGAACTGGATTTTTATTGCGGTCGGTCTAGGTGTTCTCCATTACTCTAGTCTCACATTGGCTAAGTTACGCAATGATCCCTAATTTCCACGCAATTAATGTACGACGTTCATACAATCATTCTGATTCTCACGCAATTAGTTCCTACTCGCACTTATTTAATCCTATCTTCACGCAATTGGCTCCCCCGGTTAGCTATATTAAGCCTAACTTCAAGCACCTCATAAGTTTTTCACACAAACAAAGCCCCAGCATCATCGCTGGAGCTCGAAAAATTAGGATTGTCCAATTGATTCTAACTCTTTAATTCGTTTATTCGTTCGTTCACGATCTCGTTCTAGGACTGGTTTCAAATAACGACCTGTGTAGGATGCTTCAACCTTAACGATATCCTCTGGCGTTCCGGTCGCTACGATGGTTCCACCTTTATCTCCACCTTCTGGTCCTAGATCCACTATAAAGTCCGCCGCTTTGATCACATCTAGATTATGCTCAATGACTAATACCGTATCTCCATTTTCCACTAAGCGTTGCAGCACTTCGAGAAGACGTGCGATATCATCAACATGTAACCCTGTGGTTGGTTCATCTAGAATATACATTGAGCGGCCGGTTGAGCGGCGATGAAGCTCAGAAGCAAGCTTAACACGCTGTGCTTCTCCACCTGAAAGGGTGGTTGCTGGCTGCCCAAGCTTTACGTAGCCTAGTCCAACATCAACAATGGTTTGTAGCTTTCGGCTGATCTTTGGAATATTAGTAAAGAACTCTAAGGCGTCCTCAACAGTCATTTCTAGAACATCTGAGATATTCCTGTCCTTATATTTAACCTCTAGTGTTTCTCGGTTATATCTCTTCCCATGACATACTTCACATGGGACGTACACATCAGGAAGGAAATGCATTTCGATTTTAATAATTCCATCACCACGACAAGCTTCACATCTTCCACCCTTAACGTTAAAGCTGAATCTTCCTTTTTTATAACCACGTACCTTTGCTTCATTTGTAGAAGCAAACACATCACGAATATCATCGAATACACCAGTATAAGTAGCCGGGTTCGAACGAGGTGTTCTACCGATAGGAGATTGGTCAATATCAATAACCTTCTCTAATTGCTCAATTCCCTTCACATCTTTATGCTCCCCTGGTCTCGCCTTCGATCGGGTTAGCTTTTGAGCTAATGACTTAAAAAGAATTTCATTAATTAATGTGCTTTTTCCTGATCCCGATACTCCTGTTACTGCCATAAAGGTTCCAAGAGGAAATTTAACTTTCACATTTTTTAAGTTATTTTCTTTTGCACCGATTACCTCGATGAAGCGACCATCGGGCTTTCTTCGTTCAGTCGGAATTGGAATGAACTTTCTCCCGGACAAATATTGACCAGTTAAAGAATTAGGATCGTTCATTACCTCAGCAGGTGTTCCCGCCGAGATAATTTGTCCTCCATGAATTCCTGCACCTGGTCCTATATCAATTAAATAATCAGCTGCCATCATCGTATCTTCATCATGTTCGACAACAATCAGTGTATTGCCAATATCCCGCATACTTTGCAACGTATGAATCAAGCGATCATTGTCACGCTGATGAAGACCAATCGAAGGCTCATCTAGAATATACAATACTCCCGTTAGTCGTGAACCAATCTGAGTAGCCAAGCGAATTCGTTGTGCCTCTCCACCTGAAAGCGTTCCGGCAGCACGGCTCATTGTTAAATAATCAAGACCTACATTGATCAGGAATCCAAGTCGTTCTTGAATCTCTCTAATAATCATGGCAGCAATCTTTGTTTCCTTTTCAGAAAGAGTTAAGCCTGTCACATAATTATATGCCTCGGTAATCGAGTAATTGGTAACATGACCAATATGATTGTCACCAACAAATACAGCTAAACTTTCTTTTTTCAAACGATGCCCATCACAGGTTGGGCACGGAAGCTGCGCCATATACTTTTCCATTTGCTCACGAATGTAATCTGAACTTGTTTCACGGTAACGTCGCTCCACATTGGCAAGAATACCTTCAAAAGGCACATAATTTTCGCGAACTTGTCCAAAATCATTTTCATAACGGAAGTAAATGTCTTCTCCTTCACTTCCATATAAGATCCTGTCCATTAAATGCTTAGGAACATCCTTCGCAGGTAGATCCATATCGATACCATAATGGTCACATACTGATTCCAATAATTGTGGATAATATTGTGAGCTGGTTGGCTCCCACGGTGCAATTGCATGCTCTCGTAACGTCTTATCCCAATCTGGAATGACAAGTTCCATATCAACCTCAAGCTTCGTACCTAGACCATCACAGCTTTGGCACGCACCAAATGGGCTGTTAAAAGAAAACATTCGTGGCTCTAGCTCGCCGATTGAAAAGCCGCAGTGTGGACAGGCATGATGCTCACTGAATAGAAGTTCCTCCTCATGATCCATCACATCAACCATGACTTTTCCGTCACCTAGTCGTAGTGCCGTTTCAATGGAGTCCGATAAACGGGCAGCTACGCCTTCTTTAACGATAATGCGGTCGATCACCACTTCAATTGAATGCTTCTTATTTTTTTCTAGCTCAATTTCATCAGATAGTTCGACCAGTTCACCATTCACACGCACTCGAACAAAGCCTTGCTTCTTAATATCCTCTAGAATCTTTACATGCGTCCCTTTTCTGCCACTAACAATCGGTGCCAAAATTTGTAGCTTCGTACGTTCAGGATATTCTAGAATACGGTCTACCATTTGTTGAATCGTCTGTGAACTAATTTCCACACCATGAATTGGGCAAATTGGTCGACCCACTCGTGCAAACAGTAAACGTAAGTAATCATAAACCTCTGTTACTGTTCCTACAGTAGAACGTGGATTACGACTTGTTGTTTTTTGATCAATTGAAATAGCTGGTGATAAACCTTCAATCGCATCGACATCGGGCTTATCCATTTGACCAAGAAACTGTCTCGCATAAGCGGAAAGCGACTCAACATATCGCCTTTGCCCTTCTGCATAGATCGTGTCAAAGGCTAGTGATGACTTCCCTGAACCAGATAGACCTGTTAATACAACTAGTTTATCGCGAGGAATCGTCACATCTATGTTCTTTAAGTTATGGGCTCGTGCCCCTTTTACTACAATTTTGTCCATTGCCATTTCTTATTTTCCTTCCGCTTTCAGTTCTAATAACAAATCACGAAGCTCTGCTGCTCGCTCAAAGTTTAATGCCTTGGCCGCTTCCTTCATCTCCACTTCAAGGTTTTCCATCAGCTTTTTACGTTCTGGCTTAGATAGATTTGCGAATGATGGTGCTGCATCATACTGCTCTTCTGTTTCTGCAGCAACAGTTGCCCGAATCACATCGCGAATCTTCTTTTGAATCGTTTTTGGAGTAATACCATGCTCCTTGTTATACGCCTCCTGAGTTTCACGACGACGTTTTGTCTCATTGATGGCAATTTCCATTGAGTTTGTAATCTTATCGGCATACATGATAACATGACCATTCGCATTACGAGCAGCCCGTCCTGTAGTCTGTATTAATGAACGCTCAGATCGTAAAAATCCTTCTTTATCTGCATCAAGAATAGCCACGAGTGAAACCTCTGGAATATCCAATCCTTCTCTTAAAAGGTTAATTCCAATGAGCACATCATATTTCCCTAGTCGTAAATCTCGAATAATCTCGATCCGTTCTAGCGTTTTAATTTCTGAGTGAAGATAATTAACTTTAATGCCAAGTTCCTTCAAGTAATTTGTTAAGTCCTCTGACATCTTCTTTGTTAACGTTGTGATTAGCACACGTTCATTCTTTTCTATTCTAAGATGAAGCTCACCAAGAAGGTCATCAATTTGTCCTTTAATCGGTCGAACCTCAATGGTTGGATCTAACAACCCAGTTGGTCTGATAATTTGTTCTACCATTTGTGGTGTATGCTCTATTTCATATGGACCAGGTGTTGCTGAAACATACACGATTTGGTTAACATGCTTTTCAAATTCATCAAACGTTAACGGTCGATTATCTAAAGCAGATGGAAGACGAAAGCCATGGTCAACTAACACAGACTTTCTAGCCTTATCTCCATTAAACATTCCTCGAATTTGTGGAAGCGTAACATGAGATTCGTCAACAACAATCAAGAAGTCCTTTGGAAAGAAGTCGATTAATGTGTATGGTGTTGAACCCGATGGACGCAATGTTAAATGTCTCGAATAGTTTTCAATTCCAGAACAGAATCCCATTTCTCTCATCATTTCCAAATCATAACGAGTTCGTTGCTCAAGTCTCTGTGCTTCTAACAGCCTTCCATTTTCACGAAGCTCTTCAAGTCTAACTTCTAGCTCTGCTTCAATATTTTCAATCGCAACCTTCATTTTTTCTTCACGTGTAACGAAGTGGGAGGCTGGGAAAATGGCCACATGCTCACGTTCTGCAATAATCTCTCCGGTTAATGCATCAACCTCACGAATTCGGTCAATTTCATCACCAAAAAACTCTACTCGGATACAATGCTCATCACGAGAAGCAGGGAAGATTTCCACGACATCACCACGAACTCTGAATGTACCACGCTGGAAATCAATATCATTTCGTGCATATTGAATGTCTACTAGATCTCTTAGTAAATGATTTCTTTCCTTCTCCATACCAACGCGAAGTGACACCACTAGCTCGCGATATTCTTCCGGTGATCCTAAACCATATATACAAGACACACTCGCAATAATGATGACATCGTTTCGCTCAATGAGGGAAGAGGTCGCAGAATGGCGAAGCTTGTCTATTTCATCATTAATTGAGGCATCCTTTTCAATAAACGTATCTGTTTGCGGAACATAGGCTTCCGGTTGGTAATAATCATAATAACTAACAAAATATTCAACCGCATTATTCGGGAAAAACTCTTTAAATTCACTATATAGCTGTCCCGCTAGTGTTTTATTATGAGCAATAACTAATGTTGGTTTATTAACCTCTTTAATTACATTTGAGATTGTAAATGTTTTTCCTGTTCCTGTTGCACCTAATAGCGTCTGATGTTTTTCGTTATTTCGAATTCCTTCTACAATCCTTTGTATCGCTCTTGGCTGATCTCCTTGTGGAGAATAGGCTGAGACTAATTCGAACTGATCTGTCACACGAAAGCCTCCTGTTCATCTTTTCTGTATCTTATTGTATCAAGTAACCATTAAAAAACCAAGAAATATGCGAACGAATATTCGATATTTAGGTGCGTGTTTGGTGGGTTTGTGCAATTCTCACTTGGTTTTGTGCAATTATTATGATTTTTTGTGGAATTATTATGTAGTTATGTGCAATAAGTAGACAGTTTTGTGCAATTCCCGCTATTTCAGCAAAAAAGCTTATAATAAAACACGCCTACCCCATAAGGATAGGCGTAAAACTTCTTATTTATAAATAAAACTGTTGTTTTTTACGGAATTTTAGTACCAGCACAAACACAAAAACTAATATGATACAAAAAGTCAGCCAACTATGAAAAGTTTGTCCTCCCTTTTCAGCCTCTCCTGACACCCCTTTTACTTCTTCTATCTTAGATGCATGAATCTCAGGATCTACTTTTGTAGGCAAGGTCTTTTCCAAGGTATCTTGATTCTTGTATTGGTATTCCGGGATAAAGCTAGTGTCATAATGCTTGAATCCGTAGTCAAACAAAGCCATTGTATCTTGATAAGGCTGGTTTCTACCAGACGCCTTTAATGTAACAGCAATCAACTGGCTCTCGCCTCTTTGAGCGACTGTAACGAGTGTAAAGCCTGACTTCTGAACATAGCCATTCTTGCCACCTATCACTCCTTCATAAGGAACTTCACGCATCATTCGATGATGATTAACAAGAACTGTTTCCCAGCTCTCCCCTTTCCAAGGTAGTGTTTCAGTACTAATCATCTCTTTAAACTCTTCATTTTGCATCGCATATCTCATAATTTTGGCCATATCATAGGCAGTGGTGTAATGATTCTCATCAAAAAGACCATGCGGATTAACAAACGAAGAATCAGTCACACCGATCTTTTCTGAGACAAACGTATTCATTCGCTGTGAAAAGTTTTCCACTGAACCATCGATATGCTCTGCAATAGCAACTCCAGCATCATTACCAGAGTTGATTAAGAGGCCCTGTAGAAGTTTCTTCAATGATACAACTTCCCCCTCATTTAGATAGACCCGTGTTCCTTCTACATTTCTAGCTTTCTCACTAACTACTACCTCATCAGTAAGATTCCCTTCCTCTATCGCAACAATTCCTGAAACCAGCTTTGTAATACTAGCTGGATACATTCTGCTCGTACTATTTTTCTCGTACAATACCAAGCCAGTCTTAGCATCCATCAATATTGCACTTTCACTATGAAGGCTTAACTCATCATTCTTAGCAAAGATCGTTGGTACTAGTAGACTATGAAATAATAAAATCACAATGAGTAAAATCCTGGTCGTCTTCATTGTCCCCTCCCTGAAGAGATATCAATTGCAACTGATACTATTTATATGAGACTTTTTATATTTACAATTCATTGTTAATGCTTTAAAAAAGCAGAAACCACTATACGTTTCGTTTGGGATAGGTATTTTATTAGGATAATTTGTTAATTTCTCAGAAAAAAAAGACCCCTACACGCTGAGTCTGTTTGCCTTCCGATTGTTCCAAACCTTTTGCTTATTTATTAAACTGTGTAAAACCATTCCCGTGACGACTAACAGGATCCCTATGAACGAAATCATGGACGGCAGTGGGATCGATAAAAAGAGCATTTCTCCTACGATGACAAAGACGACCTGTGAGGACTGTGTTGCTTCTACGGCAGCCAGCTTTCCTGAATCATCTTTTACTAGCTCTGTCGCAAAAAAGAATAATAGAGTAGCTATGACGCCTGATGTGAGGGCAACCAAGAGCGTCTGATAAATCTGACCTGAACTGGGAGCCCCGACTGTTGCATACCCAGTTACAGCTAAGATGATCCAAAGAGGCATGGATGCTAGCGTCATTCCAAGCACACGCTGAAAGGTATCAAGCTTCCCAGTATAAAGCTCCATCATTTTTCGATTTCCGAGTGGATAGGCAAAGGCAGCAATGACGACTGGAAGCATTCCAGTTAAAACAAGCTGGAGCGTTAGTCCATTCTCTGCATTTTCTAGTTGGAGAATGATAATACCCATAAAAATCAAACTCGAGAACAGTAGACTTTTCAGTGGGATTACTCGACGAATCCCTGTTGAATCTAGAAATAATGGCGTTAATAAAATTCCCGCAATGATCGTAAACTGCCACGTGCCAGCTACTAACCAGCCAGGTCCAGATGCTGCTGCATAGGTTATGGGAGCATAAAAAAGACCGAAACCTACAAAGCTCCACAGCAACCAAGGAAGTGGCTTAGCCACAAGCTCTCTCAGTAGCTCCTTTAAATTTCTCCTCAAAGCAGCAATTAATATAAGAAAAGGAATCATAAAAAAATAACGAAGTGATGCACTCCAAAGCCAGCTACCACCTGATAGCTCCATAGAACGGTTGAGGATAAATGTACAGGCAAAAAAGGCCGATGACAGGATTCCGATAAGAAATGCTTTCATAAGAACTCGTCCCCGTTTCTGTATGGCAATTTCCATTTTTAGCTATCATACACCCAGAAGTTATATTGTGCATTACTAAATTAAAAAAAGGGGGAAAAAATCCCCCTTTAAATTGATAACTTATTCATCTCCACTAATGTTTGAAACGGAACAGGACGTTGATAATAAAAGCCTTGACCAATATGACAGCCATGTTTTTTTAAGTATTGGTGTTGACTCATGTCCTCGATTCCCTCTGCAATAACCCCAATCCCAAGCTCGTTGCATAACGTGATCATTGCTTTTACAATTGCCTGATCTCCATTATTATTAGTGATTTCCTTAATAAATCCCCTATCGATTTTCAAGTAATCAATAGGTAAGTGTTTAATATAACTCAATGATGAGTACCCAGTCCCAAAATCATCAAGCGCGGTCCATAAACCTGTCCCCTTAAGCTGGGTAATCACCTTCACAGCGATATCCAAATTTTCCATAAAGATGGACTCTGTGATCTCAAATTTTAGCCAGCAAGGATCAAAGCCTGTCTCTGTAATAATTTTTTCAACCCGTTCCACAAAGCGTTTTGACTTAATCTGTTCTGAAGAAATATTAAGTGAAAATTGAATAGGCTGTCCACCTTGTTCCAGCCATGATTGACCATCCTGACAAACTTGTTTAATGACCCACTCACCAATTTGAATAATAAACCCTGTCTCTTCAGCAATCGGTATAAATTCTCCGGGCGAAATACTTCCATAAATAGGATGCTCCCACCGAATTAACGCTTCTAACCCAACAATGTTTCCAGTTTGGATATCATACTGAGATTGATAGTGAAGGGTAAATTCATCACGCTCTAAAGCCTTTCGCATCTCATTTTCCAGCAATAACTGCCGAGCTAAAGTCTTTCCCTGACGTCGATCGTAAACCTCAATTTTAGAGCCCTTCTCTTTTGCTTTATACATTGCCATATCTGCATTCTTTAAAAGAGTCTCCATATCCTTCGCATGAAGAGGATAAATAGATATTCCGATGCTAACATGAACCTGTAGTTCTTCCCCGTTAACCAGAATGGGCTGTGAAATAGCGTCAGATAACTCCTCAGCAAAACTTTCTACCTCATGTAGATAATCATCAATCGACTTGTGATCATTCTTAGGAATGATGACCAAAAATTCGTCTCCGCCCATTCTACAAGCAATTCCGTTCTGATGGAGCATTTCAGTAATTCGCTCTGCTATTTTCAATACAAGCTGATCTCCAGTTTCGTGACCATAGCTATCATTAATCAGCTTAAAACGGTCGACGTCCATATAGAGGAGCGAAAATATTTCATGTTTGGGATTTTGGTCATTTTCCAGGTATGACTGTGCAAACTGTCGATTGTACAGCCCTGTAAGATCATCTTTTATAAGAAGCCGTTCTAATATAATCGTTTGTGTAATGAGATGCGCAATGGAATTGATATAATGAATATCCTGTTGCGAAA
Source organism: Bacillus mesophilus (assembly GCF_011008845.1). Classification (GTDB taxonomy): domain Bacteria; phylum Bacillota; class Bacilli; order Bacillales; family SA4; genus Bacillus_BS; species Bacillus_BS mesophilus. The sequence goes on from NZ_JAAIWM010000003.1 coordinate 192,214, forward strand.
AGGAATAGGGCCTAGTATCAATCCCACACAAGGTGCCAATCACTTGATTTTCCTTTGTGAACAACGGAACTCCAAAATAACACCCATCTCCTCCTAGTGATGAAATGATATCCTGAAAGTCTGTGTTATTAATTTCAGAAAGCTCAGGAATAAATAGTGGTTCACGACCACGTTTCATAACTAAGCTTCAATACACACTGTCAAAAGGAAGAGACGTTCCGACCTCAACTAGTGTTTCTTCGCGGTTAAATGCTTCAATAAAGTAATTCGTTTTCTGATCATTAACAGCTAGGAAAAATGTATTAATTCCAATTGTATTTTGTAATAACTGAAAAACGGCCTGAGAGCTTTGTTTAAGCGTTTGAAAGTAACTAAAGTCTCTTGGATGTGAAAACATGTTGCGCCTCCCCTCTACAGAAAATATAAAACTTCTATATTCTCATTTTGGGCCAAAGATACCATTTTTCCTATCACCCTGGTCTCCTATTTTTTATCGTGTTATAGATGTCAATAGGAGCTACTTCCTATACCTTATAAAAGTCTACTTACAGTATTAAACATAAAAAAAGCTTATTTAGGTGGATCCCTTAATAAGCTTAGTTTTTCATTTAAACAACCTTTGAAAACTCTTGATTACCATTCTTTACATTAGCTTGGTACTCTACAAACTTAGGATAGACTGCTTCAAAAACAGGTTCAAAGTTAGCATTAAATTGAGAACCCATACTATCCAACACAATTTTTCTTGCCTCGTCAGCACTAAACGCTTTACGATACGAGCGATTGCTTGTGAGCGCATCAAAGGTGTCGGCAATTGCGATGATTTTAGCATTAATAGGAGTATCCTGATCTGCTTTTCCTTCTGGATATCCTTTTCCGTCAAAGCGTTCATGATGAGAAAGGATACTTTCAACAATATGACTTGGATATCCTAACTCTTTGGCTAGGTCAGCTCCGTATTGTGAATGTTTCTTTATCGTATTATATTCCTCAAAGGTAAGCTTACCTTCTTTTGAAAGAATGTCCTGTGGGATATTTATTTTTCCGATATCATGTAAGATTGAACTAATCCTTAGAGATTCCAGGTCAATTTTGTAGCCTGTATCACACATATATTGACCAAGGATCATTGCATAATCAGAAACTCTAATCGAATGTCCACGGGTATAATCATCTTTTGCTTCTACGGCTAAAATTAGAGTGTTTAAAGTCTTATCATATATATAGGAGGTTTTTGTATACTGAGCGTTAGCACGAACGACAAAATCCAAAATGAACAAATAAGCAAACAAGAAGGCTATGTCGATACTTGCTTGAAGAGTACTAATTTCTTCTAAATAGTTTTTAAAAAACAGTTCATAGATTGTTACACCGATCGTAACTGCGCTACCTATGTAAAAAAATCTTCGTTGATTAAAAAGGATAGAGATTAACGGTAAGAAAATCATTAAGAAATAATTATAAAAAGGTAATGATAAGCTTATAGCTGTAGTGACTAGACAAGCATTAATAAAAAGAAGATCTGCTCTACATTTCTTTCCTATAAATCGGTGAAGCAATGTATAGGGTAAGAAACCTAACAGTAGAATGGAGAGCAAAAGAAAGTAGATAGGTGAAAATCCATCCCTAAAAAGCAGGTAGATAGAATGTAAAATTAGTGCACCCATTATACATGTAATCCATAAAATTTTTAAGATTTTTTCAGCCCTAAGCTCCATGATGTCTTCACCTTTCTGTATGGTTAGAGTGAATTCATTCTACATTTTTCGACAAATACCGTGTTTTAAGTTTATATTAAAAGTTTCCAAATAAAAAGACTTGCAATTTAGAAAAATTTAATTATTCTTTTGAAAGTTTATTCCTCATATATCATTTTCCTAGTCATTCCACCATCAACTATAAGGTTAATTCCTGTCACAAAATCATTTTCTTTGGCTGATAGATACAAACAGGCTCTAGCGATGTCTTCTGGTGTACCAACACGTTTAGAAAGATGTTGTTCATGATCAATGCCTCTTAATGTAGAATAGTCACCGGTTTCAATCCAGCCCGGTGAAATTGCATTGACCGTAATATGATCCTCTCCAAACGAGGCAGCAAGGGCATGTGTAAGTGATACTATTCCACCCTTTGTGGCTGCATATGCTTCAGAAAAAGGCTCAGACATAATCGCCCTGGTAGAAGCAATATTAATAATTGCTCCACCGTCTTTATTTTCTCTCATATATTTTGCTGCCTCACGGGAACCTAGGAATACACTCCGGAGGTTTGTATGAATGATATCGTCCCATTCTTCTATCGTCAGTTCATAAGGAGATTTGAACTCACTTTTGCCGGCATTATTTACCAATATATCTATTTGATTAAATGCACTCTTTGTTTCCTGCATTAAACGTAGTAGATCCTCTTCACGTCTAACATCCGTTAAGACAAATATCGCTTCGCCACCACTATTGTTGATGTGTTCAGCATGGGCTTTTCCTGCTGCCTCATCTAGATCTGCAAGAACAACCTTTGCCCCCTTTTCAGCATAAAGCTGAGAGATTGCTTTTCCAATTCCATTTGCTGCCCCAGTTACGATTACTACTTTATTTTGAAATGACATATGTATATCTCCTTTTTATTTTATATACCAGCTTCACTACGAAACACTCGTTCCTTATATACTCCAATATTTCCAACCTACCAGTTTTTATAGCTAATCACAAATAAAACCACAGTTCAGTCTGAACTGTGGTCTTCATGGAAATTAGCAATTACTCTTCTGGATGCATCGCATCTTGTAGCTCTTTTTCTAGTTCAGATGTGTAGACATCCTTTTGTTCCGCATTCCAGCCTAGCTCTTTAGCCATAAAATCAATGACAGGCTTTTTCCACGTTTGAACCCAATCAATCTGGAAGAAAAGTGCTCCTGTACGTCGTATGAAGAAATCTACTGGCTTATACGTCATTTCTGAGTTTAAGCTATATTGTAGCTGTACATAAATAGGTAAAGGTAATCCACCTGAAATCTCCGGACTATATGTTTTAGCATGGTTCAATAATTCTTCAATGTTCGAACCATACATATCGGCTAGATGATTATATTCTTCAATAGTAAAACCTAAACCCTGCGCTTCTTTTTCGAAAGACTTAACGAATGAGGATAAATTCTTTGAACCATTTACATGCCCACCTGAGATCGGCATCTTCTTCGTTTGACATGCTTGCTTAACGCTTGAATTTTTTTTGAAAACTGGGTTTTGGACCATGAGATCGACAACCATCTCAGCCATTTTTCGATAACCTGTTAGTTTTCCACCTGCGATGGTGATTAGTCCAGACTCTGACTCCCATACCTCATCCTTACGGGAAATTTCAGAAGGATCTTTTCCTTCTTCATAAATCAGCGGACGAACGCCTGCCCATGTGGACTCAACGTCTTGTTCGCTGACGACCACCTCAGGAAACATAAACTTCATTGACTTTATGATGTATTCTACATCCTGCTTGGTAGCCTTCGGATGGCTAGGTTCATCATTAAAAAACGTATCAGTCGTTCCTACATATGTTTTACCGTCTCTAGGAATCGCAAATACCATGCGTCCATCAGGTGTATCAAAATAAACAGCTTGCTTTAACGGAAACTTCGCTGCATCAAAAACTAAATGAACACCCTTTGTTAGGCGAAGGTTTTTACCATTATTAGAACGATCCTGTTTACGAAGATTATCTACCCACGGACCTGTTGCATTGACTACCTTTTCAGCGTAGAGATCATAGCGTTTCTTGGTAATTTGATCTTCAACCTCAACACCTATTACCCTACCATCCTTATATAATAACTCCACTACCTTCGCATAACTGACCGCCTTTGCCCCATGCTGAACGGCTTCCTTCAACACCTCAATGGTTAAACGCGCATCATCGGTACGATACTCCACATAATAGCCGGCTCCCCTTAACCCTTCCTTCTTAATAAGAGGCTCCTTTTGAATTGTTTCCTGCACACCTAGCATACGTCTTCGCTCACGTCTCTTCACACCAGCTAAGAAATCATAGACACGTAGACCAATAGAAGTAGACAGCTTTCCAAAGGTTCCTCCTTTATGAAGAGGTAACAGCATCCACTCAGGAGTGGTAACATGAGGTCCATTTTCATATACGATTTCTCTTTCTTTTCCCACTTCGGCAACCATTTTCACTTCAAATTGCTTTAAGTATCGTAATCCACCATGAACGAGTTTTGTAGAACGACTTGAAGTACCCGCTGCAAAATCCTGCATGTCAATTAAACCGGTTGTTAACCCTCTAGTTGTCGCATCAAGTGCAATTCCACAGCCTGTGATTCCCCCACCTACAACTAATACATCTAGCTTTGAGCTAGCTAATTCCTCTAAGGTATGCTGACGATTCTTGCTTGAAAAATTCATGTTATACCTCCTGTATTTTATCCGAATTAAACAGAAAAGAGACCAAAACAAACGAACGTGGCATGTTAACGCCACTGTTTGCTATGGTCTCTCCTGTGTCTCCAACCGTCTTATTAACTTATTTAAATGATATCATACTTCTACCTTACTTAAAAGCGATAGTTGCTGCGATTGCTTTTTTCCAGCCAGTATAAAGCTGGTCTCTTGTCGCTTCATCCATACTCGGAGCAAAGCAACGATCTACTTCCCACTGTGACGAAATCTCTTCTTGGCTACTCCAGTATCCAACCGCTAGCCCCGCTAAGTAGGCGGCTCCAAGGGCAGTCGTTTCATGATTTACCGGTCTTTCAACGGGAACATTTAACATGTCACTTTGGAATTGCATTAAGAAATTATTCATCACGGCACCGCCATCTACACGCAATGCTTTTAACGGAATGCCTGCCTCTTTTTCCATTTCAGTTAGAACATCCTTTGTTTGGTAGGCTAATGATTCTAACGTTGCACGGATAAAATGCTCCTTCGTCGTTCCTCTTGTCAGTCCAAAGACTGCTCCGCGAACATCACTATCCCAATACGGTGTTCCAAGTCCCACAAATGCAGGTACGACATACACTCCGTCCGTTGTATCTACCTTTTCAGCAAAGCTTTCACTATCCTTTGCATGTTCAATCATCTTCATTCCATCTCGAAGCCATTGAACCGCTGAACCAGCGACAAAGATACTTCCCTCTAATGCATAGTGGACCTTTCCATCAATGCCCCATGCGATGGTCGTTAGCAATCCTTGCTCCGAAACAACAGCTTGCTCCCCTGTATTTAAAAGCATAAAGCAGCCTGTTCCATATGTGTTCTTTGCCATTCCACGCTCAAAGCAGACTTGACCAAATAGTGCTGCCTGCTGATCTCCCGCCACACCTGCGATTGGAATGCTCTTGTTATCAAATAAAGCTAAAGCTGTATGTCCATATACCTCAGATGAAGATTTCACCTCTGGTAACATCGATGCGGGCACTTCAAGAATCGATAATAGCTCCTCATCCCATTTAAGTTCATGAATATTGTAAAGAAGTGTTCTTGATGCATTAGAATAATCAGTTACATGCACCTTACCACCTGTTAGCTTCCAAATTAACCAAGTATCAACCGTCCCGAATAATAGCTCACCTTGATTCGCCTTTTCTCTTGCTCCTTCGACATGATCAAGCAGCCACTTTACCTTCGTTCCTGAAAAATATGAATCTATTAATAAACCAGTTTTTTCATGAAAAATAGAGTTGTATCCGTTTTCTTTTAACTCATCACAAATTCCAGAAGATTGTCTAGATTGCCATACGATTGCATGATAGATTGGCTTACCTGTCGTTTTGTCCCAAACAACTGCTGTTTCACGCTGGTTCGTAATCCCAATTCCAACAATTTGCTCAGGTGTTAAATTTGCTTCCGCTAGGCAGGTTGAAATAACATCCTCCATGCTTGCCCAAATCTCATTTGCATCATGCTCGACCCAGCCAGGCTTCGGAAAGTATTGCGTAAATTCCTTCTGTGACATATGAACGACCTCACGCTGATGGTTAAATAAAATTGCTCGCGAGCTCGTAGTTCCTTGATCTAATGCTAATATATAGGTTTCCACAGTTATCATCCGTCCCTTCACTTCTCTAAAGATAGCGAAAAAAAGACCCTTCGAAAAACTTTATATATGAAAAAGTTTTACGTGGGTCTCCGTCTTCTCTGCCACTTCTATCAACTTATTTTTACTATAGATGAAAATAAAAAGGGTTTCAACCCACTTTTTCTATTGTCTCGGTTCAAAATACTTCCAAAGTTCTCGCTCAGAGGTCGGTGGTTGGGTATGAGGGCTGGCAGGGTGACTCGACTCTTGGCGTGACGTGATTGTGCATAAAAACCAATTTTCCGTGCAGAAACGATCGGTTTTGATGCATATAATTTTGTTCTCGTGCAGAACTTGGTAATTTCCGTGCAGAAAATTCCTGTTTTCGTGCACAAGTCGGGAATTAGGCACTTTACGTTGCATAAAGACTTGGACCATCACATGGTTAGGCCTGTATCATAAACATTTCTGCCCATTTTCTTCCTCATCTAGGCGTATGCCCTCCCCATACAGGCAATCCACACATAAGGTATAACAAATGCATTTGGAGGTGTTATCATGGGTGCAGTTGGAGGATACGGTGCAGGTTTTGCACTAATCGTAGTATTGTTTATCTTATTAATCATTGTTGGATCAGCTTACGTTGGTTACTAATTTAAAAGACAAATTATTTAAATAAAAATCAAAGGGAGGAATTTATAATGTTTGGAACAGGATATGGTTACGGTGCAGGTTATGGTACAGGATTTGGTGGTTGTGGTTACTCACAACCAGTAGTAGCAGGCGCTTATGGTGGAGGTAGCACTTTCACTCTAATCGTTGTGTTATTTATTCTATTAATCATCGTTGGCGCTGCTTGGTGCTAATGTAAAGCTTAAGAAAGGCTGCTCTCGGGGCAGCCTTTTTAAGTGTTTATGGTTGGACTAGTTGCCTTACTGTTTTGTTCTGAAGCAATTCCGTCGGTTTTTCTTATAATTGTGTGAGTCTACATACTTATTGTTTGACCATCAGCTGTAATCGCGTGAGACTAAGTCATTATTGCGTGAAACTCGATCACAAATGCGTAACTACAACATAATCAAAAAAGCACGCTAGAAACCTAGCGCACTCTGTTTTACAACTTAATGTCTCTCAAATACATCTTTCAGAATATAATACGACTTCTTCAGTCGCTCTTGATAGCTTGGCTCATTCCATTTTTCCCATTGATACATCAGATACTCTGTTTCATTTGTTAAAACAGATGGAAACGTTTGTAGTATCTCATTCTCTTCATTAGCATGGACAACCCCTACACGAATTCCTTCAATAAATTCACTAGGAATATCCTCTGTTATAGCGGTGGATAAATCACCAATCACCTCATGCTGTGATGGGTCTTTAAAGTTTAACATCATCCAAGGTATTCTAACCTCAACGACTTTTTGATCTTTGCTTATGGAAACATCTGATAACGAATCATAATCCTCTGCATTTGGATTTGCATTTCCAAACGTTAGCTGTCCTGTTTCCGTGTAGACAATTGGAACAACCTTTCTAGATCCATCCTCTTGAACTTGCAAAGTTTCACGATTAAGTATTAATCGGATTGGAAAGTATTGACCGTTATCCTTAAGCTGTATAGATGGTTCTTCAGCAAGCATGTCAGAGTTTACAGCAAATTCATGATAAAAAGTATCATAGTAACTATCTATAACCAACTTAGAAGTATCCTTTCCACTAAGCTCAAGTACAAAATCTATTCCCGTAGCTTGTTTACCTTTTACGTTTGGAATGACTGTTTGTCCTTGATTTGGAATTGTGTTAAAAAGAACATATGACCGATCCTTTTCCCAATCTATAGGCTGATTATAGTCGATTCTTACATATACATAGCGCTCATCATGATTCATAAGCACTTGTTGTATATGACTGTCGTCGTCACTCTCGTAAATCTTAACTGCCGTATCATCCCAATCTTCGGCATCTCCATCTACCTTAATTTGATCACTTGGATCAAAACTTAGCAATCCGTAGTTCTGCTCACTGGTCTGGATATTTGACCAAAAAGGTCGACGATTCGGATTATCATATTTCATTGTGTTCCAGGTTCGCTTAAACCACTCGTCCTGCCAAATGAATACCATGCCACCCGCCAAATCTTCATGAACAATATCCTCATAAAGTCCACCGATGATTTGACCTTGCTCTTGCTCTGAATGATGCCCTTGGTCTTTTCCATGAACATTTTCATGAGCAATTCCTCTTGAGGCAGGTACACCAAACTCAGCAACAACTAACGGCATGTGGTGAGCCTGCTTCATGTCATGTAAATACCCTGCATAATTGTTTTTTTCACCACGGTGATCTATATAATTAACATAGTCTTTTTCCAGATTTAAAAACTCAGGATAATAGGGATAAATATGATAAGAAGCAAACAACCCTGAAGTAAACTGATTGGTCGAATGCATAACATTGGGATTGATTGATACCATATCTTCGGCTAAATCTACTTCACTTGGATGATCAAGTAAGTCAGTAGTTACCCAGTTAGTAAAGCTCATCGGATGCTGCCAGTTATAGTTTTCTACTTCATAAGCAACTGTATAGTCCACCATTTCAGCTAGCCAAACCTCAAATGGATTGGCTTCTTCGGTATAAATATAGGTTCCCGAAAAATCCTGCTTGTTAGCATTTTTTTCATTAGTACCGACTACAAATTCTGGATCCCATTCTACCCCTAAAATATATCCAAGAACATAAGGTGAAAGATTGTAACGATAGCTTCCACTTGCATGGCCAGGTCTCTCGGGCAAAGTAGCATTACCATGAATCAAATCCACTGTTGAAGCAATTTCATCCTTAAATTCTTGGATCGTCGAAGGTAAGTACGCATCCTTGGTTTTAAACACATCCTCATTCAACCATACCCCATGAAATAGATAGATAGGTTCTTTTGCCGTTTGGTTATATTCAAACAACGCTTCATAAAATCCTGGTGGATGAATGGTGTAAACACGAATCGAATTGGCATTCATTTCTCCAATTTGCTGAAACCATCTCGCATACTCTCGCTTGGAAATTGCAGCTTCACCTGGGAATGTTCCTGGTTTCCCCATTCCAATATTAACCCCTTTAATGAGTAGGTCCTCCCAAGCTCCGTCACGATAGACCTCTAAATAGGTTTCATTGGTTTTTCCAATCATAGAAACACCATCAACTGTGTGAATATCAAGAACCTTTTTTGGTACCTGTTCTTCAGGCTCATTCATTAGATCCTTAAAAATGCCATCCATCATCGGGACATACACCCTCCAATAAAAAGGAAGCGTGCTGCCTTCTGTTCTTGGAGAAAAGTATTCTCTCCACTTCTTTAATCCAGATGTTTTATATAAATCTGGCACTTCTTCCTGATCAGCATAATCACCAGCAAAATAATAGGTTTCAATCAGTGAATCCTGATGAATGATTGCTGGAAAACTCATTGGTAGATTATATTGTTGCAGTTGCTTTTTTCCTTCCTCGTTTACGGGAAGTGTATAGGTAGCTAGAATCTCTTCCTCGTTAAAAGCGGTAACCACATCAAACCAATAATTATAGGCTTCCTCGCCTTTTCCACTTAACTGCTCATGACCCTTTTCTGTGTAGTTAAATAGAACTCCACCCTCTTTTAAGCCGTGCTGATCAATCACCACTATTTGATCATTTTCATCAGCAAACACCAGACCACTACCCGTAAAATCCCAAGCACGGTCATTTTGATTTTGATAATTTGACTTTACCCATACTGGAACCTCTTCATCACTTAAGTCCAGGAAGTAGCGACCAATCCAGCCACTCCATTCTAGGTTTAGTAATTCATAGAATTCCTCTCTAACGCTTGGCTTAGTAGGGTTAGCAAACGTATTAAACTCAACAAGTAATGGAGTACCATTTTTCGTCACCGCATCTTTAATACTCGCAACCTCTTCAGTAGTCATTCCACCATACAAACTCTCAGAACGAACTCCCTGTTGATTAGTTCCGTAAAACTCTTCCTCATAAACACCATAACCATCTGCTATATACAACAAATCATAACCGGATAGGTCCTCTGGTAGGTCCTTTATTTCAAATTCCTGATTTTCCTTTGGGTGAAATCCTACATAATCGGTTGTATAATCGTAAACCGTTTGATCAGCTTGTACATATTTATTTTGATTGAGTAACCATGTTAAGCCTTTATGCTCGCGATATGTAAAATCAGGAACCGTTTTATCAACTATTAACACATTTAACTCTGCCTCAGGTTTTAAATACCAACTCCAAAACGGAGAAGTAATGGCTGCAATAATCCCAAACATCACTAAAAAATAAATAATGACCTTTACCTGTCTTTTCACATTTTTGTTCATTCGTACACCTTTCTATATGTAGAGCTTGTTTAAAGTACTTCGAATTAAGTCTCTCTTATTCTACTATCGTATCATCCCAAATGAAACGAGGATTTGTTAGCGTAATATATTCCCATGCTGTTCCGGCTACAGCTGGCCATACGTAAAAGTTGTAAGGCTCGCTTTCATGCCGTTCATTGCTATAAACAAGACCACCGTGTTGATCTGCCTCTTGCATGGCAAACATGGAAGTAAGAAGATGATGAACAGGCTCTTCCCTTCGCAATAGAAGATTAATCACTCCCCACGTACCTTCCGTCCACACGATAGTTGGTGGCTGTTCATATCCAGCAGCATAAGGCTTATATCCTGTTAAAACAGCTTGAGTTTGATACGTCGTATTGTATTTGATTTGATCCATACTTGTCACTAACGAAGCATCATGAACCTCAAATCTTTCCAAATAATCAATAGGAGATTGTGCTAACTCCTCCTGATGAACCGCCATTAAAAAGATTGAGCCCCATGAATTCGCATCAAGTGCCTCAGCGGTATCATTGATACCCTGATTAAATCTACCTTCTGAATCATTCCAATGATGAGATAGAAGAGCAGAGCTGATGTTTTCCGAAACTTGTATGTAGTGACTTTCACCAGTAAGCCTACCCAAATCTCTAAAAAAGAAATAAGCATCAATATTATGCTCAGTAGAATACCACTCTACATCTGGGCCACCCTTAATACTACCAGTCTTCTGATCCTGCTGACCAAGTAAATAGTCAGCGATCGAAATGGCTATATCCCGGTAGGAGGAATCACCAAAGGCTACTTCATATTTGACGATCGCATCCCCTAGCCAAGCGATGCTCCCGCTTCGTTTGGATTCATCAATGGGTCCAGAGAATACATCATAAGCAAAAGCAAATGACCCATCTTCATTTTGAAGCTCTTCGAGAGAAGATAAAATGGTAGAAGCTCGTTTCTGATCACCAGCTAAAGAAAAAGCAATCACAGCAAGTGCATTATCATAAAGCCAACTTCTCCGCTCTATTCCTGTATGACTCATAGGATCGCTAGAAGGAATATAATAAGACGGTATTAGGCGATAACTTGGTTCCTCCGTTGAGCCCAGGACCTTCTCAACATCAACCGGATCATCCAACATATCAAGCTGCATCTGCAACCACCCCAAAGACTTCTCCGCCTGCTGCGACAGCTCCTCTTCCGTATATCCGATCCCAATATTACTCTTCAAAAAACCACCACCATAATAAACAAGCAACAAAATCACAATTAATCCCACACTACCACCCAAAACCCAGCCCTTAAACCTCATACACACTTTACCCCTTCACCGCATCGGGGGCCAGGCCCCCGTTCCTTTAACGTGTTAAAGAATTCTCTTTAACAGTTCTTTTTATAAGCTTTCCCTTGTGTGATTTGATTAAACAGATTAGTACAATATGTGTGCATATCTATTTTCTAGAACATGAAACCGTGGCCTTATCATGTTCAACATCTTTTAGATCGAATAGCTAAAGAAAATTCCCCGCTTGGACAGCAGGGAATCGCAATCATACTAATATAGCCAATCTTTATAATTGATTCGTGATATTGTTTAACTCGTCTGAAGAGTAGGCAACCTGTTCGACAGCCGCGTTGATGTCTAGGACGATTTGCGATAGGGCTTCCATTTCTTTAGCGATTTGGATATTTTGTTGCTTAACCTCTTCCATTGACGTTAGGATTTGGTCAAAGAATTGTGTCGTTTGTTTGGTTTGTTGTGTACCGTCTTTTATTCCAGCTTGAACCTCCGCTGTTGTAATTGACATTTGCGCAGAAGAACGATCAATTTCACTAATTAAGCTGTACACTTCTGTTACAGCACCCTTTGTGCTTTCTGCAAGCTTTCTAACCTCACCCGCAACAACGGCAAAGCCTTTTCCATGTTCACCTGCACGAGCTGCTTCGATCGCTGCATTTAGTGATAGTAGGTTCGTCTGCTCGGCAATGGAGGTTACCATTGTAGCAATCTCTTCGATTTTTTTTGAGCTTGCGGTTAGCTTTTCCATATCTGCTGCGATCTTGCTCATTTTTTGCTCAGAATCTACCATGACCTTCTCTAGATTACGAAGGCGTAAGATACCTTCCTTTGACTTAACTTCTGCTTCTAGTGCCTGATCCGACCCTGATTTAGTCAAGCCCTCAATATCCTTCGTCTTCCCTGCAATCTCTTGAATTGCCGAGCTCGTTTCTTCACTAATTGCTGCTAACTCCTCAGCATTTTTCGCAACATTTTGCTTTACTGTATTCTTCGCATTTTCAGCTTCTATTCGAATTCTCTCATTCTCTAATTCGTAAGCCTCTAATACGATTTGCTGTTCAAAGTTAAATATTTTAGAAACTGCTAGCACCGCTTTCTTGTAATCAGCCATACTATTCGTTTGTTCTTCAACAATCGTTAAAACAGATTCATATAACTCCTGAAACGCACACAAATACCATTTTGGTTGAAGGCCAATGCGAACGTGAACATGAGCAATAATATAACGCTGTTTAATAAACGACTGATCAATCACTCCGTTAAACATCTCATAAATATGCTTTTCTAGCGTAACCTTTAACCGTTCCACCGTACTATGATCATTGATTATATTCATAAGTGATTGCTGCTTGCCAATATTTTGATAGAATCTAGTAACAATTGAATCTAGCTTCTCTTTAACAAACGGCTGTAACACCTTTAAATGAGCCAAGTTTTCATTTGTTAAGCTAATCATCTGTAGTTGGGTAGAATAGTCTGCCTTCGCATCTAGCTCAATCTTTGTCTTTGATAAAACTTCACTAGTAGAAGCAAACATTTCTTCTTTTTTAGGCTGTGATTTTAATAGTCCTTTAATCAATGTGGACATCCTCTCTAATAGGTAGCTAGTTGCTACATCCGGTATAAAAATCCGCAATATATTTTAAAAATTCAACATACTCTTATATCGACAGATTTTTTGATAGATTTAAGGTATTGCATTAGAAAGTTTTGGTATCTCAACATATACTTGGGCACAATAAAACATCAGTATACTTACTTTTCAAAAGTAGCCGAAAGTGCATAAAAAAAAAGCCATCGATTCTATCGACAGCCTCTCCCTCTTACACTACCTGCTCCTGCACAGCTAACTTCTCATCAGAAACAAATAACATACCCAATTCATGATGTTCTCCATCATATAAAGCTCGTTGGACTAAACGAAGTTCTCCGTTATGATCAACCACTTCAAGTTTCACGAATGCTCCGTTTTTTTGAAGTGCATAGTAGAATTCCTCTACACTTTTAACCTGCTTGCCATTCACCTTTGTAATTAACTCACCAACCTGAAGGGCCATTTTTTCAGCAGGTGATTTAGGAATAATTCCTAGGATCACAAGACCTTGATCACGTCTAGAAAAATACGTATAATCATCATCCTGCACACGTTGTTGAATCGTTAGCAGTTCTCGTCCAATGATTGCTAATAAGGCAACAGCAATTGACATTACAGGTAACCAATACGTCGTTACCGCTAAAATGGCAATGAACATACCTAATGCAATCACTCGTTTCCCCGTAAAACGAACCGCTTCTCGTGGAAGGCTTCCTCTCGTTTTTTGAAAGAATCCAATTCCAAATGGTAGTAAACATAGAGCAAAGGATTGCTGACCAAAGGATAAAAGTGGCCACCACGGGAAAATCGATGAAACGGGTGCTCCAGGTAATAGGACGAAGACTGGAAGTAACCATAGAAGGTTGGATGCATGAGCCCCGATCATTCTTCCTCGTTTACTTGTTTCAAGTCTTGGCGAGCTTAGTCGCGAGCCGTCCTTTATAATTAATACTCCCTCTACAATAAAGAGAATTGCTAGAAGTCCACTATAGGTTGTCGGGTGAATAAGTGTTAGTTCACTGATTAACAGATCAACAAACGTATTTCCCGTCTTCCACTGCGGCAACACCATTGATAATAGGATAGCTAGTCCAAGAACATATGCTGGAGATAGGAAACGCAAGCGAAACGTTAGTCCTAATAGAAGCGTAATGGCTCCTATTAATACAACCCCACCAACTGGAATGACAAACCCGACTCCCACTGTTAGCAACGAGACGATTAGCCCAACAAATAATCCCGCCGTTAGCATTAACTTCGTTTCACTAATAGAATCAAAAATCCGCACATGGAAAAATCCGCGTTCCTTCTTGACTCGATTATAGCCCATTACTAGTGTTAAAAAGAGAAAGAAATATAACAGGGGATGTATGAAAAAGACACCGATTCCTTTTAACACATCAATTAACCAACTATCCAACCTGTCCACCACCCTTCAAAAGAACATTCTCTTAATCCGAAACTTCCTAATATAGATTATTTTAACAGATTGTTGACAATCAGTAATTGTTTTTTATTGCCATAAAAAAAGTATACCCCGATTGAGGTATACTTTCGACAATTTTCTATAGATTCCTGCTACCTTATTTGAACAAGGATTTTAAAGCTGTTTCAAGCTGACGGTCATTTTTCACGTCACGGACTTTTTCAATTAGAGTTTGCTGTAGTTTACCAGCAGTTTCCTTTGAAATTACGCCCGTTTGCTCTATGCCAACTGATTGCTGGAACGCTTTGACAGCTGTTTCCGTTTCCTTACTATAATAACCATCTTCACGACCTGGCTCAAAACCTAGACCTTTTAACATCACTTGAGCATTTTTAACCTGCTCATTATTCATATCATACTTTAAATCCTCTTCGATTGAGATTGGATTCGAATAGAAATATGATGGTTGCTCAACAGGAATTGTTGGCTCTACACCTACTTCATGAATCCAATTGCCATCAGATGTTAACCACTTAAAGTAAGTTAGCTTAATGTTACTGCCATCGCCCATTGGGACTGCTTGCTGAACGGTTCCTTTTCCAAACGATGTTTTACCAATAATGTCATAACCGCCTGCTTCTTTCATGGCTCCTGCTAGGATCTCTGAAGCAGATGCACTTCCTTCATCAATTAAAACATTGATTGGGTAAGGTTTCTTCTCTGTTAGGGACGAGAAGTAACGCTCTTTTTCACCATTTCGCTGTTCAATTTGAACGTATGGCTTATCCTTTGTGATAAATAGCTTAAGCATTTGCTCAACACTTTGTAAGTATCCACCAGGATTTCCTCTTACATCAATGACTAATCCTTCCATACCCTGACCTTCGAGGTCCTTAACTGCCTTTTCAAAATCAGGAGCAGTGTCCTCACCAAACGATGTTACTTCTATAAAACCGACCTTTTTACCTTGGAACTCTTTCATTTCAGGGTATACCGTTTCTAGAGGAATTTCATCTCTAACCACAGGAATCGTCATAACTTGAGTCGTGCCTGGGCGTAATATATCGAGATTAACGGTTGTTCCTTTTTCCCCACGAATCTTTAGAACAGCCTCGTATAAATCAAGTCCTTCGATACTTTCACCGTCTACCTTAATGACTTGATCATTCGGCTTTAAACCAGCCTTTTCAGCAGGTGAATCCTTAAAAGGAGCAACAATCGTTACTTTCCCATCGACCATGCTCACTTCAGCACCTATTCCTTCAAAAGAGGATTCTAGAGTTTGAGAAAACTGCTCAGCTGTTTCTTTATCCATATAAACTGAATATGGATCTTCTAACGTACTGATCATTCCTTGAATGGCACCTTCAATTAGCTCATTGCCATCGACTTCTTCTACATAATTACCAGCAATTAGCTCATATGCCTGCTTTATTTTATCAATTCCCTCTGCCGTAACAGTTGCGCCTTCAGCCACTGGTTGATCACTAGCAACATTATTACTGCTTTGGACCCCTGCAGAGCTAGATTGACCAAATTGATCCATTACAAAATAGGTTGCACCACTTCCGACAATTAACGAGACTGCCATCGCTAAGGCTGTAATTCTTTTGTTCATAAAAATCCTCCTCACCCAAGATCCAAGATACACGTTATGTACTATTTTAAGGCTTTTAGAAAAACTTAGCTAGCATGGAGTATTCTCCAGGCTAGCTTTACAATTAATTTGGTTGATTTTGCTAAAATCAATGCCTACTTCATTCATCTTATGCAAAGCTTGTACTGAATATGAGTTGATGTGGAAATTCTAAAAATCATACCCTCACCTCAGTAGCCAATATCACTCTATTCCGTCCATCCTGCTTTGCTTTATAAAGAGCTCGATCCGCCTCTTCATATAAATCATCGGTATCTTCTAGTTCCACTAATTTTTCATAAGAGGCGACTCCAACCGAGACTGTAATTTTCAGTTCACTAAAATCGGGTAGTAAAAAGGTTCTATTTTCAACTGTTCTCCTTATTCTTTCAGCCACTTCTTCTGCTCTCTCAATTGAACAACCTGGTAGTAGGACGGAAAATTCCTCTCCTCCATTTCTAGAAACAATATCAATATCTCTTGTTGATTCTATTAATAATGATGCAACCTGTTTAATCACGCCGTCACCAGCTGGATGACCATACGAGTCATTAATTTGTTTGAAATGATCAATATCTACCAGGCACATGGCACAATCCTCATCCTTACGAATTGCCTTGGAAATCATCGAATTATAATATAAATCAAACGATCGAACATTATAAAGTCCTGTTAAATGATCACGCTGAGAGCCCTCTTTGTATTGGTGAAATAATTCACTATTTTTTCTTACATATAAAACAAAATAAAATAACAACATTCCACCTATGCCTGTACTAATAATATGGAAAACGGCGACATCTAAAACTGAATGATAATCAGCGACAACTATGTATAATGCCAGTGAATATACGAACTGACTATAAAGAAGAAGCACCGACCATTTTTTCCAATCAGAGAGCCTTACTTTATGTGACAGATAGCTTGCTCCAAATGCAAGCACAAACATCATAATCAAAGATATAATCGATGAATAGTTAAATGAGATGACAAAACGACCCATTGATATCAAGGCAGCTGAGATAACAGTAGGAACAAACCCACCAAAGAAAGCCACGATCATCACAGGTAAATGCCTCAAGTCCAGAATTGTGGTATCGCTGACCTGAATACTATAATGCATCAGTATAATCCCTAAGATCCCAGCGATGATTCCATCAAATATCTTAATATATAACGGTGAATGAATCGTTAATCTTTTAGTCTGAAAAAGCTGTAGCCATATAAAGGTAAACGATATTAAAATCGCTATATTTACCACTAAATCACTAAACATACGCAAACCTTCCCTTTTTGAAAACGAGTTCTATCATTATTATCTATTATGACAATGTTTATGAATAATGAAAAGGTGGACCAATAAATTCTTGGCCCACCTTTATACATTCTCTTAATATTAAACCTTAAATTTACTAATCAACTTCTGTAAATCCTCTGCTAGACTAGACAATGAATTTGCAGATGCTGTAATCTCCTCCATCGAAGCTAGTTGCTCTTCTGTTGATGCTGCCACATTTTGTGAATGCATGGAGGTTTCCTGTGAGATTTGAGTGATTCCCGCAACTGTTGCAGTAACCTCTTGTGAGCTTGCTGAAATTTGCTCTGCGGTTGCTGCCATATCATCAATTTGCGCAGAAACCTTCTCCATTGAAGTTAAAATTTCGTTAAAGCTGACCTCAGTCTCTTGAATAATGGCTAATCCATCAGAAACATCTACTGACACTTTTTCAATTGATTGATTAGATCGAATCATATCCTGCTGGATATCAATAATTAATGCGGAAATTTGAGAGGATGATTGCTGAGATTGCTCGGCCAATTTACGGACCTCGTCTGCAACTACAGCGAATCCTTTTCCATGTTCTCCTGCCCTAGCTGCTTCAATAGCTGCATTTAAAGCAAGTAGATTCGTTTGCTCCGCAATACCAGAAATCACCTTCGTAATGTCACCAATCTGTCTTGAACGCTGATCAAGAGACTTCATAACCTCTCCACTTTCATCAACTGAACTACTAATTGCATGAATTTGCTGAACAGTCTTCCCGACTAGTTCTCCACCGGCCTTAGCCTTTTGAGTGGTTTGCGTACCAATTTCAGAAATAGATGATGCATTTTCAGCAATTGATTGTACACCCTTGGTTACTTCTTCTAACGCAGTCGCAGCTTCTTCAACACTAGCCGTAGAATGCTCTGCGCCATTTGCAACCTGTTGAATCGACTCTGTAATCGTTTCTGTAGCCTTACTCGTTTGCTCTGCACTTGCGGTAAGCTCCTGAGACGATGCCGCAACATGCTCTGAATTCGTCATAACCTCATTCATCATTTTGCGTAAGCTGTCAGCCATACGGTTAAAGCTTATCGAAAGATCACTTAGTTCATCACCAGATTTATCAATTACCTTAGATGTGAAATCACCATCTCCAGCTAATTCTAATGCATTCGTTATAGTAGTTAACCTTTTTCTAATACCACGAGTAAACCATAGAATAATAGCAACTGCAACGATGATGACGATCACAATCGTAACTAAGAACTGCTTAGTAAACTTTGAGATAATACTATCAATAATCGCCTGTGAAGCTCCAACATAGAAGATTCCTATAATTTCACCGTCTGCTGCCTTAATTGGCATATAAGCAGTTTGATACATATTACCTGCCACATCGGCTTCACCTAAGTAAAGCTCACCTCTTTTTAAAACGGCATCTGCAACTTCTATTGAAACCTGAGTCCCAATAGCCCGTTGACCTTCCTTCATTACGTTTGTAGCGATTCGCGTATCTCCAAGGAAAACCGTAACTGTGTCTCCTGTATCCTCACCAATCTTATCTACGACCTCATAGTTTTCATTCATGAGGGTCATACCTTTATATAATTGACCGTCCTTCACTTGCCAATCTCCTGGATATTTGTTATCAACATATCTATAGGCAAGACTCAAGTCCCCTTTAGCCTTCTCCACCGCAAATTCCTTTACACCTTCTGTAATATCCTTTGTTACGATAAAACCGATCACAACCGAAAGTGAAAGAATAATAGATAATACAATTAAATTAATCTTCGTACCCAGCTTTAACTTCATGATGTTCACCTCAACCTTTATTTTTTTATGATTTTCAAAAAAAACGCACTACACCAATTTGAGTCATTGGCATAGTGCGTTTTAGGATCTAGCAGGAGCGCTACTTTCTACCTTAATCACACTGTTATCGATAACATAATAAGTAACAGGTTCGCTGTCCTTTTTCATGTAATAACAAGAATATAGGTAAATTATATGGTCTAAAGGTAGATGGGACAATAGGAACCGATTCCTATTGAAAGTGAGCATTAAAAAAAGCTTAAACACCCCTAAAAAGTGTTAAGCTTTAGACGATCAGCTTGAAGATATATAATATTACCCTTTTGCCATTATGTTTGTAAGGGATAAATGTGTTAGTTTCTATTGGCATTGGCACATTATTTCTGAACTATTTTATTTCTTTTAAGATCTAGGTTTCGTTTTATGATTTCTTCTTCTAACATTGCAATAAATTCATGGTCTAAAGCCAACTCGATGGCACTATAATACGCCTCAAGAAGCTCGGAATCTGATATCTTCAACTACATTTACCCCTTCTTTATTAATCTATTAACTGCTCAAGAAAATGATTAGAAAGCCTTTATAGAACACTTTCTTCTAATAAGGATATTGCCTGGGATAGGCAATACTGATAATACTCCTCTTTACCTTCAAGCCCTTTGTCTGTTATTACTTTTTGAATCCTGACAAAGTTATCTATGATATGCTGAGATTTCATACCTCGACTTGTTAACAGACTATTGAGCCATTTCGTATAGTCTAAAAAGACGAGATGATTGTTTAATGTATAAGCAAGATGTTAAGAATCGCGCCCCATTCTAGGATTCTATTGGTAATACAATGGTAAACATTGAGCCTTCACCAACATTGCTTTTAGTCTCGATAATACCGCCATGATTTTGGATGATCTTCAAGCACACAGACAAACCGATCCCAATACCTTTATCTTTCGTTGTATAAAAAGGCGTGAATATACGACGCTGTGTTTCGTGATCCATCCCTTTTCCATTATCATGAACCGAGATCTCAACCGTATCTTTTTGAAGCTTTGTTCTAATCTCAATGTTTCCAATTTGTTTATTAGAACTAGCTTGAATCGCATCCATTCCATTTTTAATCAAGTTTAAAAGAACTTGCTTAATCTGAAGCGGATCAATATCAATCACAGGTAAAATTTGCTCTTTTACATATTTTACAGAACAACCATTTCTGCCTGCTTCATTTCTAGTACTAGCAATGACATCCGAAATAATCTTTTGGACGTTTGCTTGCTTTTTCTCAGGTAAGGCAGGTACATGAGTGGATAGAAATTGATAAATTAAATTATTTGCATGATTGATTTCATCTAGCGCTATATTTGCATAATGAGCCTTACCCGTATCAACAAGATGCGGCTTAATTAGTTGGATAAACCCACCAATGCTAATTAATGGACGCTTTAGCTCACTCGCAATGCTAGAAGCAATCTTACCAAAATTAGCAAGATTATCATGCTGCATAACAACCTTTTCCATCTTCTTCAACGTAACCTCTAGCTGCTCCTGTTTTTCAAGCAGTATCAAATTCTCGTTTTCAAGCTGCGTTTGTTGTCTAACGATGATTTCTTGAATTTGTTGCAGGCTCTCCTGCTTTTCAATACAGTACAGATACAAACGTTCATCATTTTCCCATTGCGTGTATACGTCATAAAGAGCGAGCGTATTCTGCTTGGTCATCAAATTCAATTCAATTTTTGCCTTAGCAAATTCCGGTCTCATAAACCGCTCTAATTTTTTTCGGCTATCAGTATCAACAAGCTCTAGAAAATTGGTTACAGAGGGAAACTGACTGTAGGTTTCTTCTGATACCTGTAACACATTAAAATCTAGATCTATCACAAAAAGCGGAAAAGGAATATAGGTTATATTATGTTCAACTGTTTTCAAATAGTTGTTTACATAACTTGCTTTCAATCAGCAGCTGATTCAACTGATTAAGATCCTTCACGATCTGAACATTGTGAGGTAAATAATTTTCTATTTCAAACATAGATGTAATTCTCCCTCCAACTAATATTTCTGGTTCGTAAACCAATTGATTGATTTCATTAAGAAATTGTATTAGTTTTGGGAGATGATAAACGATCGATACTGAAATCCCAATCACCTCAGGTCTCCATCGATTCGCATAAATAATGGCATCCTTTACGGGAAGGTTCGCCCCTAGGAAGCGTGTATTCCATCCATGCTCCTTAAACAAAGACGACACCATCCTGATGCCTAATGAATGCTCTTCCTCTTCTATACAGAAAAACATTCCTTTGAAACTTAATTCAATTTGATTTTGTTTGGGCAACTCAGCAAGCTGTCTAGCTATTAATAAATGACAAACGTTAGAGGCAATATGTTCATCTGCCACTTTAATTTCATTTAATTCCCATAATTCACCGACGTATCTCATAGCCTCTGTTAAAATCTCTTTGTAGAAGTAAACGCGGTCCTTACCATTCATAGAGAAAGAAATAAAATTCCAAGCAGATTCATCATCACCTTGAAGCATGAAATCTACTAGCTGCCTAAGTTCTAATTCTCTCATGATGTATAATCACACCTTTATAAAAAATAAAGCTGTTTTCGCATGAATTGCTGGATAAAGACAATCAAACATTCGTCTTAACACATGTTTTTATTTATTAGTAAAGATGCGCTTTTGGGCACCAATGTTTGCGAAAAATTCTTAAATACAGGAAAAAAGCTCCTAAAGAACTACTTGTCTATAAAATAGAAAGAGCTCAATCTAGTAAGCTCCTTTTTAACCATACAGGAAACGCTAGCGTAGTTCAAGGGTAATGAGTAAGGCAAAATTATCCTGCTATACAAATAATCTACTGAACAAAAGGAGAAATTCCTTCTCGAGGGGATGCTTAATATAGGAACCACATACCTTGCCCGTTACATGTACGAAACTCATTATTATAACTATCACGTTAAAATAAATAAAAATACACAGCCTAACGTACAAGCTGTGTACCTCTAATTAGAAATTTATATAGTTTCTAGGATTAACCGAATTAGACTTACTTCCATTCCAGCCACCCTTATGAAGTTCAAAGTGTAAATGTGCTCCGAACGAACGACCTGTATTCCCCATAAAGCCAAGTCGTTGACCTTGTTGAACCGATTGTCCCGCTGATACTTCACGATTTTCTAAGTGAGCATAAACGGTTGTCCACATTTGACCTTTTACACTATGAGCAATAAATACAACGTTACCATAACTTGAAGAATAATAGGAGCTAATTACCGTTCCTGAAGCTGCAGCTACAACCGGTACACTGCTACCACGTTTCCCGATATCAACTCCAGCATGTAGACGTCCCCATCTCGCTCCATAGTTAGAGGTAATAGGACCAGCTGCTGGCACAATAAAACTACCTGATGCTGCGGCTGGTGGAGTTGAAGGCTTCTTTCCAGCTGCCTCATCTTCCTTCTTCTTTCGTGCTGCTTCTTCCTCAGCACGCTTAATACGCTCTAACTCCTTTTGAACAGCTGAAGCCTGTGCTGCAATAATTTGCGCTTCATTTTCAAGCTCATGAATCTCATGTTGTAGATCTTCCTGTTGCTTTTCAAGCTTTGCCATCATCTGTTGCTTACTCTTCTCTTGAGCCTTTTGCATCGATAGCATGCTTTCTAAATCAACAAGCTTTGTTTCTAGTTCCTCTAATGCAAGTGCAAGCTCCGATTGCTTTTGCTCTAACAATTGCTTGTCCTCTTGATGCTTAGTAAGAATTTCTTTATCTGCTCTAAAGATTGTCGTAACAGCTGTCATACGATCAATAAAATCACTAAAGTCTTGTGCTCCAAGTAAAACCTCAAGATATTGAACGGCCCCACCTGTCACTTGTAAGGAACGAACACGTTCTTTTAAGAGCTCATTACGCTCTTCAATACGCTCTTGTACAACCACTATTTCTTCAGTTAAAGCAGTAATTTCTTGCTTTACAGTTTCAATGTTTTCTTGTTGCTTACGAATGTTTTCACTTGTCTCAGCTTGTGCTTGATCAAGTTTCTTAATATCAGCATTTAACTGGTTAATTTCATTATCAAGTTCATTGAACTCATCCTCAACTACGGACTTTTCTGAATTGATCTCTGATTTTTTCTTATTTAACTCTTGCTTTTGCTCATTTAACTCTGACTTGGTATTTGCTGAAGCTTCTTCATAATGTAAAAGAGTACCTCCAACAATCGTGAAACAAAGCATGACTAGCACAACCAGTTTTCTCCTCAACGTCTCGTTCCTCCTCATCTCTCTATTGTTCTATTAAACTTTTAAGAATTTACGTACGGACAATAGGCTTCCCCAAACTCCGATAAATGCTCCGATTAGTAATAAAATTCCACTTAACTGAAACACAAACGGCGTAACCGGTAAAAGTTGAAAAAAGGTGTCTTCTAGCTTCGGATTAGCAGTCGTGAATAGATAATGATAGCTAGATACAGTAAGCACAATTGGAAGAATCGATCCAATTACTCCTAATAAAAGACCTTCGATAAAAAATGGCCAGCGGATAAAACCATTTGTCGCTCCAACTAGTTTCATAATCTCAATTTCTTTACGTCTAGCAATAATCGTAATTTTAATCGTATTTGAGATTAAGAACATAGCCGTAAATAGTAGACCGACGATAATACCGATTCCTATATTACGAGCAATTCCAATTCCTTGAAACAGCTTTTCAACGGTACCTTTACCGTATAGCACCTTGTCTGCCTGGTTGTAACGTTCAATTTGAGTCGCAACTTTGATGACATCTGTCGGTTCCTTGGTTGTAACAATAAACACATCATTTAAAGGGTTGTCCTGCTCAAAAAGTGTAAAAGATTCTCCTTCTTCCCCCATACTGTCAATCAGTTTTTGAAGCTGATCATCCTTTGATGAGAAGGTAACAGATTCGACCTCTGGTATTCGTTTTATATTAGCTTCTAATCCCGCTACGTCTGATTCAGTAGCCTCAAGTGCAATATGAACACTAATTTTCACATCTGATTCAATCGTCTTTGCAAATTGGTTTAAGTTCATCATAATCGCTAGAAAACTACCAACAAGTAATAGCGTAACGGTTACAGCACTGACTGAAGCAAAGGTCATCCAGCCATTTCTAAAAATATTTTTTACACCTTCACGAATATGCCGGGTAAACGTTCTAAGATTCATAGCCGTATTCACCCCTCAATTCATCACGTGCAATTCTACCATTTTCAATTGCGATAACGCGCTTTCTAACGGTATTTACGATTTCACGGTTATGTGTTGCCATCACAATCGTCGTTCCTCTATTATTAATTTCTTCAAAAATATTCATAATCTCCCATGACGTTTCGGGATCAAGATTACCTGTAGGCTCGTCCGCAATCATAACCTTTGGGTTATTTACAATCGATCGTGCAATCGATACACGCTGCTGCTCTCCACCGGAAAGCTCCTGCGGCAAGAACCGCGCCTTATGCTTAAGACGTACAAGATCTAGCACATCCATAACACGTCTTTTAATGTTTTTCGGTGTTTCTTCAATTACTTCAAGCGCAAATGCGACATTTTCATATACTGTTAATGTAGGTAGCAGTTTAAAGTCCTGAAAGACAACCCCTATATTTCGACGTAAATAGGGAACTCTGCTTTCCTTTAACTTCGCTAAATTAATATCATTGATTGTAATTGTGCCTTTTGACGGGCGTTCTTCACGATACATCATCTTAATAAATGTCGATTTTCCTGCACCACTTGGACCTACAACATAGACAAATTCACCTTGATCTATTTTAACGGTGATCCCATTAACAGCCAGAACACCATTTGGGTATGTTTTATAAACATCCTTTAATTCAATCATGTTAACTTTCACCCTGCTTCTCTAAGTTATAAAATTTATAATCAACGTATCTTTTAAGTAAAATTCGGTTACATAACTAATTTATTATAATATAGGCATCTACTAGTTTCGACAACAATCGCATATTTGACGAAAATTGCCAACAAGGCGACAGAACCAAACACACAATTTATTATAACATCATATAACGCCATTTTTTGACGTATTTTTATTACAATTTTGTTTCATGAGGAAATACTTGTAATAATGAGGGGAATTTATGGATATCTTGTCAGATGAGATTCGTCAATTTATTTAGGTGGAGAGGAAGGAGAGTTGAGTTGAAAGGTAAATGCGGTTTTGTTCATAAAATAGTAAAGGCCGTGCATTTATTTAAATTTTACAAGTAGATATTGGTCGAGAACGTGCATATAAATTTTATTTTGGTGCAGAAATGCCCGAGAGTCGTACATAATAGTTCATACATGAACAACGGGAGAGGTTTTAAGGCATAATAGCACTAAAACAAAAAAATAGTGCGCTTCAAAGCCGCACTATCCCCTTTATTTCATTGTAGCTAACCATGCAGCTACTGCTTCAGCATCAGACCCTTGTAAGACACCCTTTGGCATACTACCTTGACCATTCACAATGATACTTAGAATTTCTTCCTCTGAATACTTACTTCCAACCTTTTGAAGATTTGGTCCCATACTACCTTCTAAATTGCCACCATGACAATTTGCACAGCTTTGTCGATACAGTTTTTCACCATCAGATACTTCCGCAGTTCCACCAGTTGCTGTGTCATTATCAGCTGGCTCCTCCTGAGCTGTATCTCCGCCACCACCACAAGCAGATAATGTAAGTAACGCTCCAAACAGAACAACCATGATTTTACTTTTCATCTAAAATCCTCCTAGAATCATCATAAGATTATTTTAGCCTATAATATCCCAATTATGTACGTTTAAAGCCTTCACCTAAAACTTCTGACGCATTCATAACTACAACGAATGCAGAAGGGTCAATGCCTTTAACTAATTGTTTCAATTTCGTGAACTCCGTCTGATTAACTACACACATAAGCACAGGACGTTCTTGATCCGTATAACCACCAAAGGCTGATAAGCGAGTCACACCGCGATCAATCTTCGTTAAAATTCCCTGTCTCACATCAGCTTCTTTACTCGTGATAATAATGGCCATTTTCGAATAACCAATACCCATCTGCACAAAATCAATTGTCTTACTCGTAACAAAGAGAGCAATTAACGCGTAAAGTCCTCTCTCTAAATCAAAAACAATTGCAGCGGTTAAAACTACCATTCCATCAATCAGTGCTACACAGGTTCCAAGTGATAAACCCGTATATTTATTAATGATTTGAGCGGCTAAATCCACTCCACCAGTCGAGGCTTTCCCTCTAAAGACAATACCAAGACCAAGACCGACCCCAATCCCACCAAATAGAGCACCAAGAAGTGGATCCAGTGTAGCAGCTTCCATGTCTCTCGTCAGGAAGACAATAAACGGCAAGAAGATCGTTCCAACTAAACTCTTAAGACCAAAGGAACGTCCTAATAGCACAATCCCCGCAATAAACAACGGAACATTCAGAGCCATTTGAACAAATGCAGGTTCCCAACCCAATACCGCATCTGTAATCGTACTAATCCCACTGACCCCACCAGAAGCGATTCGATTAGGAAGTAAAAACAAATTAAACGCAAGTGCCACAATCGCAGAACCAACTAAAACATATATGTATTCAAGCAAAGTCTCAGTCTTGGGACTAAGAACAATCCCCTTTCGATTTCTCCCCATAATAACTACATAACCTCCCTCAAAAATTACAAACCACACATTAAACCTAAATACTTTACCACTTTAAAGCTATGGGGGCCTGGCCCCCATAGCTTTAAAGTGCCGAAGTGAGTATATCATGGTGTTTTTGTTTTGTGAATGGCACTCTGTTAGCGTGGTAAAGGGGTAAATCAGTGATGTATGAGTAGTTTGCTTCAAAGGTGGTAGGTATCATTCAAAGACACTACAATAAACATAAGAAAAGCTGCTAATCGGCAGCTTTTCTTATGTTTATAAGTTTGGTTAGTCGTTTTAGAAACTCGCTTTTAAGACATTTGCGTGGAATTCCGTATAATTGCGTGAGCCCACGTATTAATTGCGTGACTTCTAACATAATTGTTAGAGGTTGGATGGTTATTTGCGTGAGAATCAAATATGATTGCGTATTTAAACCCCACTGACTGACATCGACAACAACAACTCCAAAACGTAAAAAACCTCTTATCCTATCCCGATAAGAGGTCCATATCTGTTCTTATAATTTCGAACGTAAGTAAGCATCAATAAACGAATCTAAATCTCCATCCATAACACTTTGTGTATTACCAACTTCGAAGTTTGTACGATGATCTTTCACCATTGAATATGGATGGAATACGTAAGAACGTATTTGACTTCCCCACGCAATATCATTCTTTTCTCCACGAATTTCATCGAGCTGAGCTTGCTGCTCTTCGATTTTACGTTGGTAAAGTTTCGCCTGAAGCATCTTCATAGCTCGCTCACGGTTCTTGATCTGGGAACGTTCAGTTTGACAGGTTACGACAGTGTTTGTTGGAGTATGGGTAATACGAACTGCAGAATCTGTCGTATTAATATGCTGTCCACCTGCTCCACTTGCACGATAAGTGTCGATTTTTAAATCCTCGGTTCTTATATCGATATCAATTTCTTCGTTGAACTCAGGCATCACATCACAGGACACGAAAGAAGTGTGACGTCGACCTGATGAGTCAAACGGAGAGATTCGAACTAATCGGTGAACCCCTTTTTCAGCCTTTAAGTATCCATAAGCATTATGACCCTTAATCAGAAGTGTAACACTCTTAATTCCCGCCTCATCACCCGGCAGATAATCAAGTGTCTCTACTTTAAAACCTTTACGCTCGCCCCATCTTGTATACATGCGGAGAAGCATTGAACCCCAGTCCTGTGACTCTGTTCCACCAGCCCCAGGATGTAGCTCTAGAATCGCATTATTCTTATCATAAGGTTCACTTAATAATAGCTGAAGCTCAAAATCATTAAACTCTTTAGTTAGAGATTTTACCTCAGTAACCAACTCGTCCTTTAAGTCCTCATCATGCTCTTCTCTTAACAGCTCGTAAGTTAATACAAGGTTCTCATAGGACTCTTGAAGGTCATTAAATTGATTCACCAACTCTTTTAATCCGTTAGCCTCATTTATTACCGTTTGAGCCTCTTGTTGATTGTCCCAAAACGTTGGTTCAGCCATACGCTCATCCAGCTCTCTAATGCGAGCCTCATTTTCTTCTAAGTCAAAGAGACCCCCTAAAGTCTTCTAGACGTTTTTCCATCTTTTCTAATTCGTTTCTAATTTCCGCTAATTCCATATATGCCACCTCATGTATTCTTTTCGTTAGGTTGTGATACATTTAAAAAAACTTTCTCATTAAAAAGCCTATGTCTTACAAAAAGACATAAGCTTTTAGGTCATCTATTTATATGCTACTGACCGCAGCACTGCTTATATTTCTTACCACTTCCACAATAGCACGGATCGTTTCGGCCAATAGTAACGTCCTTCACAACTGGCTTCTTCTTCGGCTTTTCGCTACCTTCAGCGTTTGGAATTACCGCTTGACCTTTAGCTACTTCTTGACGCTCGAGGTTGTTGCGGATTTGTGCCTTCATGACATACTTCGCAACATCTTCTTCAATCGAAGCAATCATAGCTTCAAACATTGCAAAGCCTTCCATCTGATACTCACGAAGCGGATCAATTTGACCGTAAGCACGTAAATGAATACCTTGACGTAGCTGATCCATGGCATCAATATGATCCATCCACTTGCTATCTACAGCACGAAGAACAATAACCTTCTCGAACTCACGCATTTGCTCAGGCTCTAGCTGCGCTTCCTTCTCATCATACTTAGCCTTTACCTTACCAAAGATAAGCTCAGAAATCTCTTCTGCTTCTATGCCACGAAGTTCATTCTCAGAAAGCTCTCCTTCAGAAAGAAGATTTGCTTCAGTAAAGTCAACAATTGCCTTTACATTCCACTCTTCTGGTTCTTCATTACTTGGACAATGTGCCTGAACATTACGATCAATCGTTGATTTAATCATACCTTCAACCACTTCACGCAAGTCATCCGAAGCTAATACATCATAACGCTGGTTATAAATAACCTCACGTTGCTGACGTAACACATCATCATATTGTAAAAGTTGCTTACGTGAATCAAAGTTATTACCCTCAACACGCTTTTGCGCAGATTCAACGGCACGAGAAACAATTTTACTTTCAATTGGCTGAGAATCATCCATCCCCAATCGTTCCATCATCGTTCTCATATTATCAGAACCAAAACGGCGCATTAATTCATCTTCCATCGATAAGTAGAACTGCGTTAAACCTGGATCACCTTGACGACCAGAACGTCCACGAAGCTGATTATCAATACGTCTGCTCTCATGTCGCTCTGTACCAACAACTGCAAGTCCACCTAAATCTTTTACACCTTCGCCAAGCTTAATATCAGTACCACGACCAGCCATATTGGTTGCAATCGTTACTGCACCTCTTTGACCCGCTCCAGCAATAATTTCAGCTTCCCGTTCATGGTTTTTCGCATTCAAGACATTATGCTTGATTCCCTTTTTAGTCAAATATTTAGCAATCAATTCAGATGTTTCAACCGCAACTGTACCAATTAGAACAGGTTGTCCCTTGTGATGTAATTCAGCAATATGCTCAACAACTGCACGGAACTTTCCATCAATTGATTTGAAAATTAAATCTGGTCTGTCATCACGAGCAATCGGAAGGTTCGTAGGAATTGCCACAACATTCATGTTATAAATATTACGGAATTCCTCTTCCTCTGTCTTCGCTGTACCCGTCATACCAGAAAGCTTTTCATACATACGGAAGTAGTTCTGGAACGTAATCGTTGCAAGCGTCATACTTTCGTTTTGAATTTCAAGACCTTCCTTAGCCTCAATCGCTTGGTGAAGTCCATCACTATAACGACGCCCCTTCATTAGACGACCAGTAAACGAGTCAACAATTACTACCTCTTCATCTTGAACAACATAATCGGTATCACGGTGCATACTAGCATGTGCCTTCAAAGCTTGATTAATATGGTGCAGAACCGTCACATTGTTCAGATCAAATAAATTCTCAAGGTTAAAAGTCTTCTCAGCCTTTGTAATACCTTCTTCAGTTAGCTGAACAGCCTTTGTTTTAACGTCATAATTATAATCTTCTTCAGCCTTTAACGTACGAACAAACCCATTTGCTTGTAGATAAAAACCAGTAGATTTACGAGCAGATCCCGAGATAATTAACGGAGTACGTGCTTCATCAATTAAAATAGAGTCAACCTCATCGATTACTGCATAATTAAGCGGTCGTTGCACCATTTGCTCTTTGTAAAGAACCATGTTGTCACGTAAGTAGTCAAAACCTAGCTCATTATTTGTGCTATAGGTAATATCCTTTGCATACTCCTCGATCTTCTGTTCACGAGTTAAACCATTTAAGTTTAGCCCAACAGTTAAACCAAGAAACTCATAAAGCTTACCCATTTCAGTCGCATCACGAGTGGCCAAATATTCATTTACCGTTACAATATGTACACCTTTTCCAGAAAGCGCATTTAAATAAACAGGTAAAGTAGAAGTTAACGTTTTACCTTCCCCTGTCTTCATCTCTGCGATATTCCCCTCATGAAGTGCAACGGCACCCATAATCTGAACTGGGAAAGGACGCATTCCTAATACACGAACAGCCGCCTCACGGACAACAGCAAAAGCCTCTGGTAAAATAGCATCCAATGATTCACCAGCTTCAACTCTACCTTTAAACTCAGCCGTTTTTAAACGTAGCTCTTCATCTGAGATTCTTTGTAAATCAGGTCCTAATGCTTCCACCTGATCAACGATTTTTTGATATTTATTTAACTGACGTTGATTACCATCAAATACTTTCTTTAACATTCCAAGCATTGAAAAACGCTCCTCTTTTCTTGTTTTCCCCATAAAGGTAAAATGCTACTTTTTATTATATATGTATCCAACTTTAATATTACCATTAACTGAGAACTGATGCCAATCATTACAGGAAAAGTAATGGTGTATAAAAATATATGAAGAAAAAAAGACGCAGCCGAAAATGCGACTGCGTCATATCAAGTTTAGCTAGGTTCGATAATTCCATATTTTCCGTCTTTACGCTTATAGACCACATTTGTATTATTCGTAGATGAACTAGTGTAAACAAAGAAGCTATGTCCAAGCATATTCATTTGTAGAATTGCTTCTTCACTATCCATTGGCTTCAAATTAAAACGCTTTGTACGAACAACCTCATCCTCGTCTACCTCATCTAAGTAAGTTCCTTTTGGTTCCACTCCATTGGTAAACATAAACTTAGGAGATCCTTGATCTCTCAGCTTTTTATTTACTCGTGTTTTATGCTTTCGAATTTGACGCTCTAGCTTATCAAGCACTAAATCAATCGCTGCATACAAATCATCATGCTGTTCCTCTGCTCGCAATGTTAATTGTGTCATCGGAACGGTAACCTCAACTTTTTGCTTGTTATTGTAAACCTTTAGATTCACGTTGACATTAGCGTTAAGTCCATCTTCAAAGTAACGATCAAGCTTCCCTACCTTTTGTTCAACAAACTCACGTAATGCTGGAGTTACCTCAATGTTTTCACCACGAATGTTAAACTTCATATCTGAAACTCCTCCTTTATACAAGCTATACATACTTATTCTACACTACCCTAGACAAGTCCTTCCTAAACATTAATAAAATGTTTGAATTTTTTGTGAATTATGTTTATGTTCCAAAAAGTAGGTTCATGACTAAGAAAAGAAGATTAGAAAAAATTTATTGGGAGATAATGGTGAGAGGCACAAAAAGCGGATGCTCCACACCAAATGTTTTTTCGAGGGGCCGGAAGCTGGAGCTACTTAAATAAGAAAAACCCACCTCCTGGTCGAGGTGAGTTCTCTCTGTTGCTTTAATTTTCGTGCTTATATGATAAGCGATGAAAAAACAATCGTTTTAAGGCGAGTGTATAATTTCTAGAAATTAAAGCTTAGTCACGTTAGACGCTTGTGGTCCGCGGTTTCCTTCAACGATTTCGAATTCTACAGATTGACCTTCTTCAAGAGTCTTGAATCCGTCAGTTTGGATTGCTGAGAAATGTACGAATACATCGTCTCCGTCTTCGCGCTCGATGAAACCGAAACCTTTTTCTGCGTTAAACCATTTAACTTTACCTTGCATTGATACAACATTCCCTTCAAAATCATGTACTGTGAACAACGTCCACAATTCGAATATACCGAATGGGCCCAGTTAAGTCAAATTTAACTTTTCGAGGTTTTATTTGGTATTTCGACAGAGCTGAAAAGATTGAAAAACCCTGTAGAATGGTGTCTACAGGGTGGGTGAAGTGGTTATTTTTTTTTGTCGAAAAAGGTGCCGTCAAGAGAGACATTCTTATACGGATTTGTATATTTTTCGTTGGAAGACTTTTGTTTTTTGAGCTTGTTTATGTCAGCCTGAATAGTAGACTTCAAGTGAACCATTTTTTCGTCAATGACTCTATTCATCTCAATAATCTCTTGTCCCATTAGTTTTTCTTCATCTGAAAAAGGGTCTTTAAGTTGGTCAAGCAATTCTTGCCGCTTGATTAACAATAAATCTACTTCCGGAATCACCACATCACGTTCTTCATTAGTTCCTTCAACCTTTAGAAGTTCATATAATCTAGTAGTTAGATCATAAATTTCTTGCACCTGACTCATTAAACCCGACCAGCTTCGGTAAACTGCTTCTGGCGATTCATTTGAATAACCTGCTTCCAAGTATCTCGGAATTCAGTGATAAAACCTTCTACTTCTTCTAAAATCGTAATGTCATTTTTGATATTCGCATCAATTAAACGACGATTAATATAGTCATAAAGAGGAAGAAGCTGTTCTGATATCGCTTGATCCATGTTCAAGGTAACCATTAGTTCTTGAACAATTTTTTGAGCTTTTAACATGTTAGTATTTTTCATTTCGATATTTTGATCTTCTATCCCTTTTTTAGCGAGATGAATGAACTTTAAACATCCATTATATAACATTAACGTAAGCTCTCCAGGAGAAGCTGTGTTAACTGAGTTTTGTTGGTATGATTGATAAGGATTCGTTAGTGCCATGTTTCACACTCCTTAGAATTTTAATTACATGCCTCCGTTAAATGCGTTCATAAGGAACATCGATTGTTCATTGGAACGTTGGATGGCTTTTTCCATTGCGGTAAATTGTCTCCAGTAGCGGTCTTCAGTTCTTGTAAGTTTATCTTCAAACCTATTAATTCTGCTATCAATATTTAACAAATTCTTTCCTATTGTAAATTTACTATTTGTCGATAAAGAGGAACCTGCACGTTCAGTAATCTTATCCATGAAATTCTTCGTACTATTATACAATCTATTTACGATACCTAATTCACCGTTTGTACTACCAGAACTAGTAAATAACTTTTCAACAGAAGAAGGGTTTTCTTCAATTGCCTTTTTTAACTTAGCTTCATCAAGATAAAGCTTTCCTCCCTCTAAGTAATTAGGAGAGGTTGTTAGTCCTATAGTTGCTAACTGGTTAAAATTAGAATCTACTTCTGAGTTAGTTACAGGTAAATAAAAATCTGTTCTCATCTGGCTTAACACACCGCTAAGTAAAGAATCTCTTCTTAGCAGACCACTTTTAGCTTTTTCTTCCCATTGTTCTTGTTGTTTATCAGACAAACTTTCACGTTGTTCATCAGTTAGTGGTAAATATTCACGATAAAACGTTTCGGAAGTCTTCTCCTGTATTTTAGTTATGATTTCATTGTATTTATCCACAAATGACTTAATATTATCAAAGACTCCGTTTGTATCGTTCTTGATACTAATAGATACAGGGGGTTCTGTCATAGCCAACTTATTCTTAAGTGTGAAAGTAACACCTGACATCTCAAAGATATTTGTTGTCCGTTCTGTCTGAAGTCCATTGATGGTAAAATTAGCATTATCACCGCCTGTTTCAGTAGCACCCGAAAACCGTAATACATCATCAATGAATCCAGCTGACGTTAAAATTTCATGATTTAATGGATCATTTAATGTTGCATTGGTTGTTCCATCCGCACCCCGGTAATTACCAGTCTCGTTTCTAGTAAAAGTTACTTGATCAGAAAAAGAATCATAAAATGCTGTTAATCCTAGATTTGAATTGTTAATTTTACCAAGAGTACTAGTTAATGATTCGGAACCTTGTATAAGAAAATTTTCATTAATTTGTCCCTTTGAAGTAAATGTAGACATATCAAATGAAAAGTAATTCTGGGCATAGGTAACTGAGACATCGAGTGATGTTTGTCCAGTTGGTATTGTAATTTCATTTGTAAATGTTAATTTTCCGCTTTTATAATCAATACTACCCACAATATTGTTTGCACTATCAATTATGTTAGTTCCGGAAGTAGAATAACTATCTACACCGACCTTAATTTGTAAGGGGCTTCCTTCAAAGATTGAACTTTTACTCAACTGGATTTCTTTAAAAGCACTAGTCATGCTATAGGTGTCTATTTTTTGATTTGTTGCAAAATCAACCTTAACGGAACTCCCCTTTCTAATGGGATCCTTAAATGAAAGTGTTCCATCCTCTTTAACCCAAACCTCATCACTATTAGCTGGTGTAGTACCAACCACCTTATATGACTTTCCATCTACTTTAACTATAGTGTTGTTAATATCCACGACTTTAGTTCCTGCTGTCGTATTTAATTCTAAATTGAACTCAGTACGATCAGCTTCTGCTACCATCGTTTTACTTTCTACACTTCCAGCTTTCCAATTAAAAGTAGAGTTTACTAATTTAGATTGTTCACTATATAAATCCTTATTTGTATCAATTTTGTTAGTAGAACTGGAGGAAATTGATCCATTATTTACTTTTGTTGCGGCAGAAGCAAGTCTTCTTATTTCAGTTATAGAGTAGGATGATTCAGTAGCAAGACTTGTTGCAGATGCAGTTACCTTATTATCGTCAGTACTATTAACTGAACGAACCCGATATTTAGAGGATAACTTCATATTAAAAGTTTCATTTCTTAGAGAAAGAAGTAATGAGTTCATTTCACGATAACCGTCACGTTGCCATTCTAGCCTTTGTTTTTGCTGTTTTAACTTATTAAGTGGAATTCTTTCTGCTTTCATTAGATCCCTAACTATTGACTCTGTATCCATACCACTTGCAAGTCCACTGATTCTCATTATTAGTCACCTCACCTATTTATAACTATATTTTTTTATCTACAACCAATCCTAGGAACTCTGTCATTGCAGCATAAACATCTAAAAGCTTTTTTGAAGGAATCTCACGGATAACCTCCTGTGAGGCTTCGTCAATTACACTTACATAGTATTCCTTTAACTCTTCATGTAGTTGGAATTTAACAGAAGTGCGATTAGGTTGTAATAAAAATTGATTCATTTGCTTAACTACTTCTTCTATCTCTTCTTTTGAAATTTTAGATTCATTCAATTCACGATCTTTATTTACTACTTTATCATTTTCTATAACCAACTTATCAGACGTCTTAATATTTAAATTTTTGCTATCAAGATTTAGCCTCGGGCTATTAGAAGAAAGATGATCAATCGCCATATGGATTTCCTCACTTATCACATTCTTAGTATTCTTATAGTTATTATCGTCATCTTTTTTTTATTTTTTAGTAAAAACCATATTTTCCACAAAAAAAAGACTCTCAAATTGAGAGCTTTATTTTGTATCTCTAAAAAATTCATCATCCAAATATATTCCACTTTTTAACATTTGATTTATTAAGCAAGTATTCATTATATTGATACTCAACATCGATCCCAAAAATATTATACAATGATATGTTTAGCTCAGCAGAATTACAAAATTCTCTTATCTCATTTAAAGTAATTGAGTTGTCAATAACTTGCAAACTTTTAGGACTTTTTAATCTCACATAATCCAAATAATCTGGATCAGGTATACTTATATAGACTTGTCCATCCTCTTTAAGATGTTTTGAAATATTGTTAAAAAGAAGTTGGTACTTGTCTCTAGGAATATGTTCTATAACATCACATAAAGTGATAATGTCAAACTTCTTATTTAGTTGAGTCATTGTAATGTCGCCAACTATGAATTCTACGTTATTAACTGTCTCCTGTGCATATTTAATTAACTCTGGTGATAAGTCTACCCCTATTACTTCTTTCACTCCAAGAGACTTTATGAATTCTGAAGTAATCCCAATCCCACATCCTAAGTCTAATACAGTATGTTCTTCCTTTATAATATCACTGAGCCTTTTCTTCAATCTTATGTGCCTTGGATTTTCTCTTTCTCTATCTGTTTTTAGATATGAAAGAAAGTTATTGTAAAATTTCTCTACAGTCTCTTCTGAAGGTTGATTATTAGTTTCATCCGAAATTTCATCCGAAATATCTAAAGATTGATCTATAACAAAATCCTTAAAGGAACTTAATAAAGAATGTAGTTTATCTATTTGTGACGCAAGAGAGTAGTTCTTATCTATAAAGTCCCTGTACTCTACAGGGGAATATTCTGTACTGTTTACTTTGTTTACAACTTCTTCAATTGTATCCCATACATATCCATTGAATTGCTGTTTTGCCCCAACATAGTTATGAATAAGTGGTTTTATTCCTCTTGCCATTGCCTCCATGACACCTACCGGATGACCTTCAAGTACACTAGTCGACAAGATATAGTGTTTATCGTTTAACCATTCATTTATATTATCTACCCATCCATATAGATGAATAGCATTCTCAAGTTTTAGTTCACTAATCATTTGCTTAAAATATAATTCATATCTTGGGTCTTGAAATGCCCCCGCAACATGAAGTTTATATCTGTTATCTGAATCATGTATTGCTTTAAACGTGTGTAATAATAGCATTGGTCCCTTTTTATAATTGATATATCCTACATAGGCAATATTATAACCCTTTTCTCTTTCCACAAATTTATATCTGTCTAAATTAATACCATTTGGAATTACTTCTATTTCTAAATCAGGTGGTAATATATTATGTTTGAGTACATAATCTTTTATATGATTTGATACGAAAATAAGGTTATCAACATTTTCCCAGTTAACCGAACTCACATTATTTGTAAATGCTTCATAACTATGAAGTCGACATATAATTTTTTTCTTATTGTTTTTAATCTTTTTACTAGCATGAATTAATAGTTCATCACACCAATCAAACCAACAAATTTCGGCCCACTCCATACCCTTATCAATATCTTCTATATGAGTTACAATTATCTTTTTAGTTTGATAATCAATTGAAAGATTATTGATAATTTCATCAATAAATTGATCCAGTCCCTTTTTAACAAAAAATGCAAGCCTTTTTCTCTCCCTTTTCAAAGGCGAAATCTTATTCTTCAAATCATTGAGGACGGCTTCTGCTTCTAAAGTCTCTTCTTGAGTTACTGAAAAATCTAAAGCATTTTTATAATATTCGTATGCTAATTCATTTTGTTTTCCTTCCTTGTAAATATACCCAAGGTTATAATTTAAGTTATAATGCATTGGGGCAAAAGTAAGCCCCTTTTTGAATAATTGAGTAGCAATATCTAAATTCCCCTTAATTAACTCTATTACACCTTTCATACTATAAAAATCTGGATCATTAACTAAAATTGCTCTTAAATCTTCTAATAGCTCATCTGCATCAAGCGTTTTCCCAATATTAATTAACCCTTCAATATCTTTTTTTATTTTACTAATCCGCTCATCTTGATTAAGCATTTTGGTTCACTCCAATTAAATTATGTTCTCTTATGCAAATATTGTCTCCTCTAACTTTTGAACTTCTAATTCTAAAAAGTCTGAGTAAAATGGACAAGCCAAAACTGCCTCTTTGTACAACTTTAAAACAGGGTTTATATTTTTATTATTTATTAGCTCTTGAATGATAGTGTATATCATGAAAAGTTTTAACTCTGAATCATCCAGGGTATTATACGTTAATTTTATAATCTCAGGTTTAAAAATTGTTTTCGTATAGTTAACCCCAGCTTCGATATATTGGCTATAAAGTGCAAAATAGTTATCGCTGTCTGCCTTTTTATTTACTTCTAGTAAAAAGGCCGCTGCCAGAGATAAAAACACTCTATTTCCATGTAAATCATTCACACGTAAGGTTTTCTTTGTTAAATACTCCAGTATAGTTTTATATAATTCATGATTCTCATTTATTACATACTTTGCGATCTCTTTTATTTTTAAACTCTGTGCCTTTTTAAGTAAGTTAAAAAATCTGTCCATGTCTAACTCAATAAGATAGCTAAAAATGTCCCAATAAATCGGGAAATTAATGATCTCATCTAAATTACGTTCGAAATCTTTTACATATTCTTTTTTATTGTTGGAATCAGAAATCCTAAAAAAATTATAGCGGCCATATAACGACTCGTTACTACTGAATATTTTATAGATTTTATTTTGAGTAACCTTATCCTTTTTCATAACTTCTTGTTCTATTAGTTTAATCATATTGTGGAGTTCTTCATTATTATATAATGACAGTAACTCAACTATAGATTTATAATTTTCCGATATCATATAATATCTTGCCAATAATCTGTCTTTTGTTAAAGCGTCATTAATCATTAATATATACTTTTTACTAATATCTTCATTACGGTTTAACAAGTAATTAGAATAATCTCTTAATAATAAATCTCTTGATTCTAAAGTGATTCTAAACAGCTCAATACTTCCATTTTGCAAAATCGTTGTTTCACTCAAATGTTCAAAAAGAAAGAGGTACTTATCTACTTCTTCTTGAAGTCCATCATGCATACCAATTTTCAACTTAGAAACTGCAGAAACAAAATATAGGTCTATAAAATCATCAATAAACGAACAACCTTCATTCGATATTTCAATTGCTTCATAGAACTTTGACAATTGTAGACAGATGTTTACATATGTTAAATAAACATACCCAAATGACTTTTTTTGTTCATTAGTCCTTAAGAGTTTATATGCTTTCACAATTTCCTTATAACCATTTTCAAATTCATTATGCATACTATAAGACTGTGCCAATTGATACCTATAGTATATATTATTAGGTTCTCTTTCCAACTCATTCTCAAGCATAGTTTTAGTTCTATTGAATTTCCTATCCATTAACTGTTTATCTTGTGAATTATAGCCATAATGGTTTAATATAAGATATTTATTGGTATAGATAGGGGATTGGTAGGCCGGTTGATTATGAACAGAACCTGAAAATTTGAAGTCCTTTGTACGACGATAAAACCTCATATGGGGTATTTGTGAAAATTCTTTTTTATCATTTGTAGTAAAATTTCTTAGTAACAGCTGAATCGTATTATAATTCTGTAATATATCATCAGCTTCTAACATTTTTAATAAATTATCTTCATTATCTAATTCCTCATCTGCATCTAAGATGAAAATCCAATCTCCTTTAGCATAAGATATGGATATATTTCTCATTTCCGAAAATGAGTTGTTCCATTCATGAAAAAAAACTTTTTCTGTATATTCTTTTGCAATTTCGACAGTATTGTCTGTAGACCCCGTATCAATAATAATTAGTTCTACATTATTTTTTATAATTAAATTTTGTATACTGGTCAGACATCTTCTTAAATTATCTTCCTCATTTTTGACCATCATACAAATACTTAGTCTAATGTTACTCATTATCAATGATACCTCTCCAATGTAGCAATATAGGTGAAAGCTCTTGGCTAAGAACATCTTGAAGTAGATAAAACTCATTGTTCTCTAAAATTTCAACTAGACGGTTTAATATGTAGAAAAGTTCTCCATTATTTTGCTCAGGATCGAAATGTTCAACACCTTTTATTAAAATATCTAAGTCTTCAATTAAAAAAATAAACCTTTCTTTTATTTCTACCTCCTGTTCGGAAGTATAATTATTAAGTTGCTCAATTCTACTTACTATATTATCAATTAATTGTATTATTGTTTCTTTTAACTCTTTATGATTCATCTAATTTCTCCTTTTTTAAACTTTATCTTATTATATGGAAAAAAGCCGACACTTGTCGGCTTTTCCACTAGTAAATTATACCATAAATTAACGAAGTAATTGAAGAACACCTTGTGGTTGTTGATTAGCCTGTGCAAGCATTGCTTGTGCAGCTTGAGATAAAATAGAACTCTTAGTTTGAGTCATCATCTCTTTTGCCATGTCAACATCACGGATACGTGACTCAGCAGCTGTTAAGTTTTCAGCAGATGTTCCTAGGTTATTGATTGTGTGCTCTAAACGGTTCTGAGAAGCACCAAGCTTAGAACGCTCAGCTGATACAGTTTGAATCGCTTTGTTAAATACTTCTACTGCAACAGTTGCATTTTTGTGAGTAGATACATCAAGTGCACGTTGAACAGCAGTATTATTTGTTCCGTTTGTAACAACCATAGTTGTTCCAGTCGTATATGTTACAGATGCTGCAGTACCATTAATGTTAATTGTAGTACCAGTTGCTGCTCCAGAAGTAGCAACAGTTAAAGCAGCTGAACGCATGTCACCAATTGCAACTGACATACTTTGTAGACCATTTGCTCCGATTTGGAAGTTTACAGCGTTTGTAGTTGTTGACTTTGTTCCATTTAGTAACTTTTGAGTGTTGAACTCTGTTGTATTACCGATACGGTTAATTTCAGATGTTAATTGGTTGATCTCTTTTTGGATTTCTCCACGATCTGTACCAGTATTTGTATCGTTAGCAGATTGAACAGCTAATTCACGCATACGTTGAAGGATTGAGTGAGTTTCGTTTAAAGCACCTTCAGCTGTTTGGATTAAAGAGATACCATCTTGAGCATTACGAGAAGCCTGATCCCAACCACGGATTTGCCCACGCATCTTCTCTGAAATTGCTAGTCCAGCTGCGTCATCACCTGCACGGTTAATACGAAGACCAGAAGATAACTTTTCCATTGATTTAGATTGTGCAGTTGAAGCACTATTTAACTGACGGTGAGTATTAAGAGCTGCAATATTGTGATTAATTCTCATTTTGAATTTCCTCCTTGAATTTGGATTCCACATCCTTGTGGAATATTATAATTTTATAGTTAAACAGTTTCTAAAGTCGGCCGCCTCTAGTAGCTGTTTGCCTTACATACTATATATCGACATGTTCCTTCATTGTTTAATAGTTTTTTAGAACTTTTTTTAAAAAACTTTATAATTATTTAAGTGCATTTTTTAAACCATGTAACAGCATTCGTATAATTTATAAAGAACAAAAAAACCAGACTACAAAAACGTCTGGTTAGTGTCTAATTATTATCATTCCAAGATTCATTTAATTTCTTTAGAATATCTAATGGAGATGAGAGTGCTTGATTATTTTCATTTTGAATAGCTAGATATACCTCTTTTCGATGAATATCTATATTCTTAGGGGCATTAATCCCGATTTTCACTTGATCCCCACTTA
Organism: Bacillus mesophilus; assembly: GCF_011008845.1. Taxonomy (GTDB): domain Bacteria; phylum Bacillota; class Bacilli; order Bacillales; family SA4; genus Bacillus_BS; species Bacillus_BS mesophilus. The sequence goes on from NZ_JAAIWM010000003.1 coordinate 234,158, forward strand.
TGCTCAAGATGGTGATTTCGATATCATCACCAATTTGAATGGATTCGTTTGTTCTCCTTGTTAATACAAGCAAGTTCCCACCCCCTATTTGACAGCTTCTTTAAAGATTGAATGCTTTGTATGGTAATCTGTCCCTGTTAATATAACTTGTTTACCTAATCTCTTTTCTATATTAATGACAACAGGAGCCTGCAAGTTTACCGTGGTTTTTTGAAATGGGTCTTGTACGGTTAATATAACGTATACTGCAACATTCTCTTCTGCTGTTAGTTCGAGGGAATGGACAACTTGATCCTCAAGAGTAAAATCATATTCTTTAAAAAATATGAATGGGTCTGCAATTACAAATGCAAGTCCAGCTGTTAAAGCTGACTGTAAAATAAAGAAAACAGAATCATCACTGTACGGAAGGAGAACAAATTTCTTTTCCTCAAGAAAACCTGGAATTCCTTTTTCAAATAGAATGATCTCATTTTCGTCAATTTCCTGTTCCCCATGGTATCTGGTTTCTAGCCTCAGTTTCATCACAACCTTATAACATATTATTTTACTAGTTTATCCAAAACAAAACTTAATTAACAAAATCAATCTGTAATCTTGGGTAGCTTTCCATCATATATTCTACCTTCCCTGGAGAATAATTAAGGATTGGCTTATTCGGCTGTACTTCAATAATTGGTTTTTTAGCTTCTACCTGAATGTTAACCTTTTTAGGAGTATAATTAATTTTAACGCTATCATGAGAAGGTATCCACGCAATATTAAATTGGTGCTCTTTAATACTATTTTGCTTAGCTATTCTAGCAATAGCATTTCCCTTGTTCTCAACCCTCATAAGTTGATCACCTTCAGTAGCTCTTCTGGCGATACCTTTTAGTGAATCTTGTTTCCCTTGTTGAGCAAATTCTTGAATTCTTTTTGCAATGCTCTTAAGATCTACATCCTCCCTAGCCTGTGTCTGATCAATGGTTAGTTTACTTGGAGTTGAAGTAATGTTTAAATCCGCTGACGGTTGTTGTATGTTCATTTCGGCCTTAGGCTGTTGAATATCAACCTTGGCATGATGTGTTCGTATACCAAGTTGAGCTCGAGTAGATTGTATTTGAATCTTTGGGATTTGCATATATAAATGTCCCCCTATGTATTTTAAAATAGCTATCTTTCCGAATGAAAGATAGCTACCAAGTTTTATCTTAAGAAGTCCAGTAAAGAAGGTTGAATTATACGAGCCCCAACACCTAATGCTGCTCGATGAACACTTTCTTGTGTGGTTAAATCAGTAATAACCTTTTCAATATTTGCATCTTCATTATCCGAAAGTATACGACTTGAAAATACCTCTTGAGAACTTAAACGTTCTTCCATAAGTTCCACTCTATTTTGTCTTGCTCCAACATCTGCTCTAGTTGAAATAATATTATTAATGTTTGCATCTAACCTCGAGAGATAACTATCAATGGCATTTCCCGGTGCACCGACTGCACCTGTTAAATCATCAATTAAAGCGGAAATATCTCCAAATAAGTTTGTACCACCAGTTGCACTATTATCGCCAAATAATCCTTTAGCATTAGCATTAACTGGTATTTGAACTCCATCAAACACTTCAATTGATATACTATTAGGGTTAATATTTACTCCAGGGTTTGTTGGGTTATTCTTATCTAACGGTGGTGTTGTGGTAGAAGTTCCATTAAAGATATACTTACCTGCCATCTTAGAGTTTCCAACATCAATTAATTGTTCCCTAAGCTGCTTAATCTCCGCTGCAATACTCTTTCGCTCATCAGGTGTATATACCCCATTACTAGCATTAACAGTTAACTCTCTAATTCTTTGGATGGCACTAGTTGCCTGATCCAACGCAACATCTGTACTATCAAGGAAATTATTAACTTCAGCAATATTACGCTGGTATTGTTCAATATTGTTTAAATCCCCACGGTAGCTAATTCCTCTCATTGCCACAACTGGATCATCAGAGGGTTTGGTGATTTTCTTACCAGTAGCTAGCTGGTTTTGAATGACATCAAGTCTATTATAGCTTTTATTTAGATTTCGAAGCATACTATTTGTAAGAATACCCTGTGTAATACGCATTTATCTATTCACCTCTACCTTCCGCCTGTACCAAGCCCATTAATAATACGTTCAAGCATTTCATCAATCACGGTAATATTTCTCGCAGATGCATTATATGCATGCTGAAACTTAATCATATTCGTCATTTCTTCATCAATTGAAACACCACTTACCGATTGACGGTTATTATCCACTGAAGTCAGAAGTACTTCCGAGTTTAGCTTTAATCTTTGTGCTTCCTGTCCCTCAACTGCCATCGCACCAATCATACCTTGATAAAAAGCATCAAGGTTTCCGGCTATACCTACTACAGATGCCTGATCTCCAAACGTACTTACCTGCTTACTCATAATAGCTGCTAATTCTAATGCATTAGAGCCATCTCCAGCACTATTGTCTTGTTTAGCAGCAGCAATCAACCCAGGATTTGTAAAAATATCCTGATTAACCTTTATTGTCTTAGCTGATGTAACATCCATAAAGAATGCTGGTGCATTTAAGTTCGTATCGTACTGTTTTCCACTTTCATGAACTCTATTAAACTCTGTGGCAAATGCATTTGCTAGTTTATCTAGATCATTCAGCATTCTCATATAAGAACCTGCAACCTGACCATTACCATCCTTATATCCGTAAGATTCAATCAGGCCATTCAACTTACCAAAGAAGTCAAATTTTGTAATAGGTGTTCCACCCTGTATCGTAACACCACTAACATATTCTACGGGGTTACCATTTACTACTTCAGTAGCATAGCTCACGCCAACAGGTTTAACTGTAAAATTAGTCCCGTCTACTAATGTTCCATAAGATGTTGTATTCGTACGATCCATAAGCTCAATTTTATAACTTCCTTCAGCACTAGCTAATGCATTACCGTAATTTGCTGGCTTTTCACTTGTAACTTTTACATTAACAAGAGTTGTGAGCTGGTCAACTAGACTATCTCTTTGATCGTACAGATCATTTGGTAAATATCCGTGTGGTTCAATTTCTGTGATTTGCTTATTTAAACTATTTATTTGGGTTAATAGAGTATTGATAGAATTAGTAGTTACTTCTAATTCTGACTTAATATCAACCTTAACTGTTGATAGAGTAGTAGATAAATAGTTAAATGTATCAGCAACCGCTTGTCCACGTTGTGCTACTACCAGACGCGCTCCATCATCCTCTGGGTTTGTCGCTAAGTCCTGTAATGAATTCCAAAAACGATTCATCGTATTTGCTAATCCATCATCAGAAGGCTCATTCATAATTTGTTCCATTTTATATAAAGCTTCACTCTTTGAGCTGTAATATCCGTTTTTCATACTTTCGCCACGATATTGAATATCTAAAAATTGCTCACGTACTCTAGCAATAGAGCCTGCTTCTACACCAGTTCCTAAAAGCCCTGGCATCATTGGACGGTTCATTGATGCTGCAGGAAATGCCTCCGTTTGTTGCATATTCACCACTTGCCTTGAATATCCTGGAGTATTTGCGTTCGAAATATTATGACCCGTCACATATAAAGCGGACTGCTGAGTAACCATTCCCCTTCTTGCTGTTTCTAATCCATGAAACGTAGATCGCATTCCTTTTCCTCCTATGCTTTCGAGTCAAACACTGAACGCTTAACAGGTTCTGCTTGACCTTTATTAGTTGGTTTATTGTAGTTCATATTCTGTGTTCTTGGCATTAGAAGATCTAATGAATAATTAACAAATTGTAGGGAGGAATAGACTAATTCCTGATTTAACGTATTTATTGACTTTAACTCTTCAAGTTGAGTGTAGAGCTGATCGCGAAGAGAAACTAATTTGTCTGCTTCTTCACTAGAAAGACCTTCAATAACATCCGTTAGTGTTGGTTCATCACCTTTTATAGCATGACCACTTACTAAGCGCATTACCTGTTGCTTCCGCTCTTCTTCAAGCTTATTAATCGCCATTACATGTTTGTTCTCATCCTTAAGTATTGAGGAAAGAGCTTCAATGTCACCCTTCTTAATGACTTCCGTTTTCTGTGTGCCAAGCTTGTGCAAGCTCTGATGTAATGCTAATAGCTTATTTAACGTATCTATAAGTTTTTCAGATTTCATATCCACTCACCTCTCTCTTTACAAAAAATGAAGGACTTGAGTCGGCCCAAATCCTGATTTTAATGTTTTAGTTTTTCGAAAAATATTGAATAACGCTTTTAGCTACAGATTCAGCATCAACCTGGTAAGATCCTGCTTCAACCTGTTGTTTTAATGCCTGGATTTTATCTAATCTCTCAGCAGCCACTTTAGAGGTAACTTGCATTTCTTTTGCAGCTGAAGATATTTCAACCTTATCTGCTCTAGTCGCTGATTTTTCGGCACCTTGCACTTTATTTAAATTCTTCTTATATGGGTTCACATTTAGTGAATTTATGTTATTTATTTTCATCATATTTGACTCCTTCTCACTCCGATAAGAGTTTCTTATACCTATAGTATCGGATGAAAAGGCAAAAAGTTTACATTTTTAGAGTAAATTATTTCTTATTTCCTTAAAAACGTAGCTGTTTTTTCCCTTTTTACTCTTTCTTCTTCATTCTGAAGCTGTTTTAAATCCGCATGTATTCCTTTTGCACAATTTTCACACACTCGACCTTGTCTAATGATTGTTTTACATTTTTCACAAGGGTACCCAAGATTCGGAAACTGAGCGAGCTTCAACTTCCCTGTTCGGATCCATTTGATCACTAACGTTTCTTCTACTTCCGTTGCTTCTGAAACTTCTACTAGTGTTGCCATTCTGTTTTCCTTTTTGCGGATATATTCATAAACGGTTTCAAATAGTTTTTGTTCTTCCTTATAGCAAGCCGGACATACATCATGCATAGGTGTAGCCACAAATAGCTTGTCACAAAGTGGGCAATTCGCTAGTTCTCCCATAATAACACCAATCCTTTTTTCTACTGTGATATCTATTATATCGACAAAGTTCGTCATACTTAAAGTGCAAAGTTTTGGAATGTTTTAGCTTCGTATGAGGGTTAAGGAAGAAACTTGTTTAGCTCCTTCTTGAAGTAGAAGCTGGGCTGCATGACGTATCGTGGTACCTGTAGTGTAGATATCGTCTATTAGAAGGATATGGTTATCTTGTAGATGTATGTGGGGGAGTAATATAAAGGGATTCTCAGTAGAAATACGTTCCTGACGATTTTTTTTACTTTGTTTGGATTCTTCCTTTTTTACCAAGAGTGGTACAGCATTACTCGTTATTAGCTGCGCTAAGACTTCCGCTTGATTAAAACCTCTTTCATAAAGTCGCTCATCACTTAGCGGAATAAAGCTTATTAGATCAATCTTGGTAAAGTCTCTTATAAATACTTTTCTCATCTCCGCTTCAAAAGCTTTATATAACTCATAATCTCCACGAAATTTAAACTGATTTAAAATCATCTTCATTCCTTCATTATATTGATAAATGGAGCGGTTCTTCACTCTATATTTACTCCAATATGGATGTTCTCCCCACCTGAGACAGTCAGTACACCTTGACTCAAAGTTGCCCATTCTGCCACAGTCCTCGCATACGTGGCCTTCAATTAGGTGAAGCTCTCTTTTACATCGATAACAAATGTTTTCTTGTTTTATCAAAATCGTCGAAACCCAACTAACTACAGCAATTGACTCATGACAAACTAAACATTGACTCATTTTAATAACCCTTTCTCTACTGCCTGTTTATTCATGCTCATAATCTGTTTTTTAGCGGAAACCATCGCTCCTGTCTTGCCAAAGTGAAAATATAAAATCTCACCCGTTGGATCTGCCGTGCTCCTCCCGACTCTTCCAGCTATCTGAACCAAGGTACTCTCAGTAAATACCCCGTCATCAGCACCTAAAACACCTACATCTGTTTTCGGTATCGTAACTCCCCGTTCTAAAATAGTCGTGGTTAGAAGAATTGGTATAACACCAGCACGAAAACTAGCCACTTTTTCTTTTCGTAGTGGGTCTTTAGAATGAACGCCTTCAATCGCTTCGGAGATTTCTCTCACCAAGGGCAATAAATCTTCCAACACCTCAATCGATGGCACAAACAAAAATGCCTGGCGTTTCGATTCCAGCTTTTCCTGAAGCCACACCATAATAACAGATGGAATCTTCCTTTTTAATATGTACTTCCTCCAGTTCCCACACCAACGATACTCAGGTACAGGTAAAGGATGACCGTGAAAGCGAGCCGGAATGGTCACGGATTCGATTTGGTTTTGATAAACTTTCTTCTTCCATTTTGAATCGGGAGTTGCTGTTAAATAAATCGTTGAGGATGTTTCCTTTTTAGCTTGTTGAACTGCTCGCTGTAACATAGCGTCAAATGAATAGGGGAAAGCATCTACCTCATCAATAATAATGACGTCAAATGCTTTGTAATAACGAAGTAATTGATGAGTAGTTGCAATTGTAATAGGTGCAAGACAGCGAGGGTCAGAACTTCCACCATAAAGAGAATGTACGATAACGTCTGGAAATACACTTTTTATCCTCGGAGCTAACTCAATTACCACATCAGTCCTCGGCGTGGCAAGACAAACATATTTACCAAGAGATAATGCCAGAGAAATTCCTTCAAAAAGAACCTCCGTCTTTCCAGCACCACACACAGCCCAGATCAGCAATTCAGAATCCTTCGTGATTACACTCACAAGCTCACTGGATGCGTTGGCTTGTCCTTTAGATACCACACCGTCCCATACTAAAGGGGTTTCATATTGAAAGGTCTCCACTGATCCACCCCAACTAACTAAAGGTGTACATTCACTCACTCGTCCCATCGCAATACACTTACGACAATACGTACAAGTTTTCTTACACCTAGCACAACCAAACCTTGCAAACAAAGCATCTTCCTGATTACCACACCTAACACACTCATATAATCCTTTTATTCTTTTAACACCATAATGATACTGAATATAACCATGCTCATAATGCTCTTGTAAAACTTCTAACGGAAAGGGAATTTCATCAATGAGTAGACGTCTTCCTTGAAGGGTTTGTTGAAGATCGACGGAGAAATTAAAAGTGGGGTCTAGCGTGATAGCCTCTAAATATAAGTCACTAATACGAGAGCCATGTTCCGAGGGTTTTAACATTTTATCATCTTGCGAAAACAGCATATAGCCTCCTTTTTATTAAAAGACTCCCAAAAAGGGAGCCCCTATTTTATATACCATCCTAAACCAATTGCACCCTCACCAAGATGAGTACCAATAACCGGTCCAAAATGGCTAATAATAATTTCAACATTTGGATAATTTGCTTCTAACTCTGCCTTAAGCTCCGTTGCTTCCTCTAAGCGGTTAGCATGAATGATTGTTGCAACGATAGGCTGTCCATCTTTTGCATCATCATTGAACAATTCAAACATCCGCTTGATCGCCTTTTTACGAGTTCGAATCTTTTCAAAAGGAACAATCTTTTTGTCAACAAAATGAAGCACTGGCTTCACTTGTAACAAGCTCCCAACAAAAGCTTGAGCACTACTTAAGCGACCGCCTCTTTGTAAGTGAGATAAATCATCGACCATAAAATAGGCTTTAAGTGATTTCTTCATTTCATCCAGTCTGGCAATGATCTCTTCAGGGCCCTTTCCTGCTTGAGCAAGCTTTGCTGCCTCAAGCACATAAAAACCTTGTGGCATAGCACTGATCTCTGAATCATATGGATATACCTTTATGGCGTCAACCATATTACCTGCAGCAACAGCCCCTTGATAGGTACCACTGATTCCACTAGATAAATGAATACTAATAACTGCGTCATACTCATGAGACAGCTCGCTATATAAATTTACACAAAGTCCGATTGCCGGCTGAGATGTTTTCGGTAGCTCACCACCATGACTTACCTTTTCATAAAAATCTTCTGTTGTAATCTCGGCTTCCTCTTGATAGGATTCATTGCCGAATACAACATTAAGAGGTAGCATATGTATATTCCATTTTTCTCGTAATTCTTTGGGTATGTATGAAGTACTATCCGTCACTACGGCTGTTTTCATTGTTTTACCTTCCTTATTTAAGAGGTTTTACCATTCTAGACCATTTTAACATGATATTTGTCATAGGTGTATCAGTATATTTATCATATGCAACATTAAATCATATTAGTATAGTGATTTTACCGTCTGATTTAAACAAACGTTTAATTAACTCTCATCTACAATGTTGTACTGAAGCGCTTTATTACCCCTGGTAAAAATTTAACTTCAAACACATTTCAAAAAATATTATCCAATAAAAACAAAAAGATAACCAAGGTATCCCCTGATTATCCCCATTGTTTCTATTTTACCTCAACCCAACCATTTTTAATCGATACGACAACAGCTTGAGTACGATCATTCACATTCATTTTAGTAAGAATATTACTCACATGATTCTTAACTGTCTTTTCACTGATGAAAAGTATTTCACCAATACTACGGTTACTTTTACCATCTGCAAGTAATTGCAACACTTCACATTCACGTCTAGTTAATAAATGAAGTGGACGTCTTACTTCTACTTCTTTTTTTAATGTTCCTTGATTACTAGAAGCCAAGCGTCGGTATTCCTTGACAAGATTATGCGTAACCTTAGGATGTAAGTAAGAACCTCCATCAGCTACAACCTTTACAGCCTCAACAAGCTGTTCAGCATCCATTTCCTTTAACAAGTATCCTTGTGCACCTGTTTTCAATGCATGTGAAACATAGTTTTCATCGTCATGAATAGATAAGATAATCACTTTTGTCTCGGGGAACCTCGCTACTAACTGACCTGTAGCCTCCACACCATTTAATGTTGGCATATTTATATCCATAATCACTACATCTGGTTGATGTTGCTCTACAAGACCAAGCGCCTGAGAGCCATCATCACCCTCTGCTATTACTTCAAAATTTGCTTCAAAATCTAAAATCCGCTTAACTCCTTCACGGAATAACTGGTGATCATCAATAATTATGATATTTGTCTTCTTCAAAAGTTTCGCCTCCCACAGCTATTCAACTAAGCATTTAACGGAATCTTCATTAAGATGGTTGTCCCAGCATCGAGTTTAGAGTCAATTGAAATCTGTCCTTCTAAAATCTCAATTCTTTCTCTCATTCCAATTAAACCAAAGGACTTCTCTTTTTTCTCTTCTATATTAAATCCTTTTCCATTATCTTTCACAACAACCGTAATCTGTTCACGTTGGATTTCTAGTTTAACATGGATCTCAGAAGCTGCCGAATGCTTACACGCGTTTTGAACAGATTCTTGTATTAATCGAAACAACGCTACCTCAAGCTTCGCTGGTAACCTTTGTTCACTACCAAGATGGATAAAACGTATAGTAGCATGATTATTATAGTCTTCGATAGTATCTAAGTATTTTTTGAGGGTAGGAATCAGACCAAGATCATCCAATGCCATCGGGCGTAGGTCATAAATGATTCTTCTAACCTCATATAAGGCATTCCTTACCATCTTTCGTAAATTACGAATTTCAAGAATTGCTTCCTCGCCACTACGCTCACGATATATTTTTTCAATTAAATCTGATCTCATCATAACATTAGCTAGCATTTGAGCAGGTCCATCATGAATTTCACGAGATAACCGCTTACGCTCATCTTCTTGTGCCTCAATAATCTTCAAACCGTAATCCTGTTTTTGCTTAGCATCCTCAACCATATCTCCAAAAGCTCTTAAATCACTATCCAGGTAATTTAGCACGACCGAAATTTGACCAACCAAAGAATCAGCACGCTCAATTGTTTCAGTCAAACCGATTAGTCTACGTTCAATTTCATCACGACGGTCACGAAGCTGTTTTTCCTTTTGGCGAATGACAGTAAGCTCCATTTGTAGGGTATGTGCCTTTTCATAAGCTTCACGTATTTCTCCCTCTGTATAGCTCTTAAAATGCTGACTAACTTCAGAGAGTCGTTTTCTAGCAAATTTAGTATGAACCTCAAGCTTGTCCCCCTCTTCAATAATCGATAAGACTCGCTCCTTTAAATCCTTTAATTCCTCAGCTAATGAATCAAATTCCTGACGGGACTGTTCACCAATTCGAAAAATTTCATCCTTACTAACCTCAACGGTATCTACCATTTTGACTAGGATCTCATCTAACATCTTACTATCAAGTTTGGTCTTCTTTTTAGCAGGCATTTGTATTCCTCCACATTAACAGTACAAAAACCATCAAAGTATTACTAGCAACTTCCTACCTATTTATACTACTTATATTATAGGACAAAAGAGCCAGAGTACACTATAAAATTCGACAATTATGAGATACTAAGTAATTCGAAACATGGAGCAGCTCTGTGACGTCTAATTAATAAACAACACACCCCTAAACTGATCTATGCCTATTAATAAGCGAGGTCAAATATCTTGAATTAACTTAAGTTTCAGAACGATAGTGTGTAAGAATTTTTTTGATGCTAACTTCAATAGGAAAAAATAAATAATTGATGTAAAAATGCTGTCGATTTATAATGAAAGAAGTATGTTCTTTTGAGGATGTTCTTTTAATACTATTTATATCGGATAACCTCGCTGGAAAAAGGGAGGGTAAAGCTATGCTGTTAAGCTATAAAACGGTACAAGGCTATGGCCATAATGAAATTCATATACAAAAGTCAAGGTTTATTTGTTATGTTAATCGAGCAACCACGGAGGAAGAAGCACAAGGTTTTATCCAAGAAATTAAAAAACAGCATCGTGATGCTAACCATAATTGTTCAGCTTACTTAATTGGTGAAAATAACCAAATTCAAAAAGCTAATGATGATGGAGAACCAAGTGGTACAGCTGGCGTTCCAATGCTAGAAGTACTTAAAAAAAAGGATTTAAAAGACACAGTCGTAGTGGTAACTAGATACTTCGGTGGAATAAAGCTAGGTGCAGGTGGACTGATCCGTGCGTATGGTTCGGCAACATCTGAAGGAATAAATTTTGTCGGAATAGTTGAACGTAAGCTTATGAGGGTTATGAGTGTAAAGGTCGATTATACTTGGGTTGGAAAGATTGAAAATGAACTAAGATCTTCTGAATATCAATTAAAAGATACACATTATACAGATATTGTCGAATTTGAAATTTATGTAGAAGAAAGTCAAACTGATTCATTCTCCAAGTGGATGGTAGAAATGACGAATGGACAGGGCGTTATTTTAAATGGTGTATTGGAGTACTTAGAGAAGAAAACTATATAAGAGTTTCACTGAGGGGAAGTTTTTTAATGAATAAAAATGACTCAAGAGATATATTGAGGAAAAATAAAAAGAAAAGCAAGCTTAAAAGAATTCTGCTTTTTTCAACTGTGGTCCTTTGTTTAGTAAGTATATATGTAGGTAGTTTGTTTTTTCAAACTTATAATGCCGCAAGTAACTCTTATGTAGAAATCAAAGACCGTGAAGATAAATCGAAGTTACGTATAAAGCCAGTTGAGATTTCTAACGATCCTGTTTCAGTATTAATTCTTGGAGTAGAGGATTATTCTGGAGAATATGATAGAGGCCGTTCTGATACGTTAATTGTCGCTACTTTTAATCCAACAGACCAAACACTAAAAATGCTTAGTATTCCGCGAGACACAAGGGTCGAAATTCCCGATTACAAAATGGACAAAATAAACCATGCTTATTCGTTAGGTGATAAGGAACTAACTATTGATACAGTAGAAGAATTCCTAGAAATCCCCATTGATTATTATGTAACTGTTAATTTTCAAGGCTTTATCAATATTGTTGATGAGCTTGGTGGAGTAACAGTAGATGTTCCGTTTGACTTTGATGATATTAATGGAAAAAGAGAAACGTTCTATTTTGAAGAGGGTGAAATGACGTTATCTGGAGAAGCTGCTTTAGTCTATGCAAGAATGAGGAAGAAAGATCCACGAGGTGATTTCGGACGAAATGATCGACAAAAACAAATCGTTTCAGCAGTAATCGACAAACTTTCAACGACAACTGCTCTTACAAAGATTGATGATATTGTCTTAGAGATTGGAAATAATGTAGAAACAAACGTCAAGCTTGGAGAAGCTATTACCTTCAGACAAAAATACAAAGATTTTAATTCTTCAAAGATTGAAACCCTTAATATCGAGGGGTATGACTTTTATCAAGATAATATTTATTACTTCGACCCTGATGATGAAAAGCTAGAAACCCTTAAACACGAACTACAGAAACATCTAGAACAGAATCCAGCTACTCAACCTACTACAGAAACAAATAAAACCTTATCAAGTAATGATAGTTAGATTTTGTTTTTTAAAATTTGAGCCTAAAAACAAAAGGGGAAGCCAATTAGGCTTCCTTTTTGTTTAATATACTAGATCCAGCATTAGGATTTAACTAATTAGTATTATTTATATTTAAATGTTCTTTTAGTTTATCCTGAATAACAGTCAAACTATCTTCTTTAGGAACGTAATAATAAATCCTATTTATTCTTGAATTCTCCCCTTCAAGTGTTAGATTCTCACTGTCGTTTAAATCTATATTCTTATACATACCAGCAAAATTCACTAACTCTCCTGGCTTTAAGTTAGTTTCAACATTAGAACCAACATGCTCTGCAATATCAGTAGCCTTAAATAAAATAGTTGGGTTATTAACCTTACTTACCAGTGCTTTTACAGCTTGCTTCTGGCGCTCTATTCTTCCGAAATCTCCCTGTTTATCCTGTGATCTCATTCTTACATAAGCAAGGGCTTCTTCCCCATTCAAGCTTTGAACGCCCTTAGTAAAGTACAGCTTTTTATAGGCTTCTTCATCACTATATTCCCAAAAATCAAATGGAACATCTACTGAAATACCGCCTACTTCATCTACAATTTCTTTAAATCCTTCGAAGTTTACTTTTGCATAATAGTCTATAGGTATATCAAGAAAGTTTTCTACTGTCTCTATAGTAAGATCTGATCCACCGAAAACATGTGCATGGTTAATTTTATCCTTTCCACGCCCTGGTAGTTCAACATATGTGTCTCTTGGGATACTAACCATTTTCATACTTTTATCAACAGGATTAAATGTAATAATAACCAAAGAATCAGTACGTCCATTTTTACCACCACTACTGTAATCTTCTAATCCCATTAATAAGATGGAAATCGGATCTTTATGAACAACTACTGCTTCCTCTCTCTTTTTAGACTTATCGCCTCTTTCTAAGTCTTTAAATGAGTTACTTGCAGCATTATAGCTGCTATACAAGAAATATCCTAAACAAATGGCTGCTATTGAGAACGTAATTAATATGGTATAAATTACTTTCTTCTTACGTCTCTTTTTTTTGTCAAATAGTTTATCTGCTCTATTATTAGTCATACTTCATTTACATCCCCTTTAAATTTCAACACCACTAGCATAGGAATTCTGAATTTTAATTTCAAAAACAAAGATAGGATCAATGCTCCTATCTTCAAAAAACGTATTTAAAAAAAATTAAGGCAATAACGATAAGAAACTAGTATAAATCATATGAAACATAACAATAATATATTCCAAAACTAATTATCTATCATAGTATTGTATTTAGAATACCTAATTTCAACATTTTACTACAATTTTTGCGAAAATGAAATTGTTAATTAATACCGAGTCTTATTTTACAAACTTCTCGTTAATATATCCTACTCTCCCAAACAAGTCTATCCGTAACCAGGAGCCTATGTCCTGAATGATTGGGTATGGGAACCCTGTATATAAAGAACCAAACTGAACTAAGCTACCAGACGTATTATCATATACGGCAATGTTTACAACTGGATTTACTAATTTCGTATAAGTGCTAGGCCCTGTATTTAGGTTGTTGATGTTCGTACCGAAAGATGGCTTGGTATACTCTTTTTTTACATAACCTACTCCGTTGCCAAATTTGACTTCATGCCAGCTACCATAATCTCTGATTCTAGGATACTCTTGGCCTGCATCAACTGCTCCTACTCTAATTAAAGATCCATTTATTTTTTGATAAACCGCAGTACGGGTGTTTACTTCAAAGAAAAGTACATCACTTGTAAATACTTGTTGCACATCTTTCTCTCTTATAAAACCGATTCTCCCCGCTACATCAACTCTTAACCAAGACCCAATATCATTTATGATAGGATATTTGACCCCTTTGTAAAGGGACGCATACTGTACTAGACTACCAGACGTATTATCATAAACAGCAATATTTACAAGAGGACTCACAAATACTTTAGAGTTTTTAATTGTAGTATTTAAATTTTTAATCCTACTACCACTAGATGGCTTGGTATATAGTTTATTTACATAGCCAATCCCATTGCCAAACTTTATTTCGAGCCAGTTTCCGTAGTGTCTAATTATTGGATATTCTTGTCCAGCATCAACTGCTCCTACTCTAACAAGCTGGTTATCTTTCTTTTCATATATTGCCGTTCTAGTTAATACTTCAAAATATTTGGCAGTCGATGGAAATACATACTTTACATCGCTCTCTTTAATAAATCCTATTCTTCCTGACAGATCTACACGAAGCCAAGCACCAATATCACTTATGATTGGGTACTCGACACCTTTATATAATGATCCGAATTGAACTAACCTTCCGGATGTATTATCATAAACCGCAATATTCTTATTAGGTATAATCTTCAAGGACGAGTTTTTGAACGTTGTATTTAAATTCTTTATATTTTCACCGCTAGTTTGGCGTGTATATTCCTTTTTGACATAACCTACTCCATTGCCAAACTTAATCTCATGCCAATCACCGTAATCTCTTATTCTAGGATATTCTTGATTATCATCTACTGCTCCAGACCTAACTAATTTATCATTTATTTTTACATATATTGCAGTTCTTGCAATTGCCTTGAAATATTTATCAGAAGGATTAAATACTGAATGTTGATCAGGAAAATCTAAGCTTTGAGCTAAACCTAAACCGAACTCCTGATCCTTACCTGGTACCCCTAAATCTAATACAGTTTTCTGAAGAAGTGAACGAAGCTCTACTGCACCCAGAGTGGGATTTGCCTCTTTTAAAAGAGCTAAAATTCCAGTTACATATGGTGTCGCCATTGACGTCCCACTTATGATACTATACTCATTATTTAGGTAAGTACTTATAATTCCTACTCCTGGAGCTACAAGTTCTATTTCATTACTGGTTGGTGAAAAATCAGCCTTCAAATTCATTTCATCTACAGCACCCACAGAAATGACAGAGGCATGTCTTGCAGGGTACATTACTTCTTCTACATTATTTCCCGCAGCAGCAACAACTAATATTCCATTGTTATATGCAGTATCTAATAATTCTTTAATAACGGGATCTTCATTTAAGTAACCAAAGCTTAAATTAATGATATCCATCTTATTCTGAATGGACCATTCAATGGCAGCAGCTAAGTCAAACGTTGTTCCGTATCCTTGAGAATCTAAAATTTTCAATGAATATACGTTTGCATTTGGGGCAACACCTCTCGTGCCAATAGTATTATTTTGCGCATTGATAATACCAGTTACATGTGTACCATGACCATTGTCATCATGATAGGAAGTGGAGTTTTCTAGAAACGATACACCACCCTTTATGTTTAGGTCACTATGAGTAGAAACACCTGTATCTAATACCGCAACATCAATACCCTGACCAGTATACCCCGCCTCCCAAGTCTTATTAACGCGAGTCTTACTAATACCCCAATCCTCGACCTGTGATAAAACTTTTATGGGCTGCTCATAGATAATATTTTGGATTGATTCATTAACCTTAATGACATCTATGATAGGTTTAGGGACCATAACAGTGACAGCAGGTAGAAAATCATAACTTCTTTCAACTTTAATCGAATAACTAGTGAGTAATTGTTCATTAATTTGATCTTTAAATAGAATCGTTATTGGAATTAGTTCTTGCTCTTTAGTAAGAGCTTCATCAATAACCTCATTTGCAAATTTAGTTTCGCCATTTATCATTAAACAAAAAATTAGGATTGAAATTGCTACTAGTTTCTTTAACATGGTCATAATACTATTACCCCCATAAACTAATCATATAATCTATTATATAATCGAAACCTGTCGAATTAACAAGGTATTATTTGGTTAAACCAAATAAAAAATAACCCTATCACAAAATGATAGGATTATTTTTTAACGTTTTAATTTCTTTCAAATGCTTCTTTTGCAAGCATTAAACCAACTGATCTATTCTCTAGCCAAATAGCATCATAGTTGCTCAATGGCACAGGTTGTCCATACGTATATGGAGAAACTTCTGGTGTAAAACCAGGTTGTAATCTAGTAGATATGAACCAATCTGTAAATCCTCCACCACTAGGATTAGATACTGGATCTACTATTCTATAACCTGTTTGATTAGAGATTGCCTTTGCAATTTGATAATCCCTTTCCATTCTAGCGCCACTCTGATGGAAGTGCCAGTATAGGATCTCTCCAGAAGAATGATACGATACAGCTGTTTTAAAATTATGATTTAATACAAAATTGTATAGAGCTACAACCTCAGGTTCAGTTAATGGTGCAGTTCCTTTGTAATTTTGTGGTCCCGGTACACCTGGATTATTACGTATATTTTCCCAATCTGCAGGATACTGACGATTTAAGTCAACACCTCTTATATTTGCTTTCCAACTTGAAAAATCAAGATTATTGTTATTTAATTTCAACACGTAATCAGGATTTTTAGCAGTTGTGTGTCCTCTTTGTACAAGAGTCACACCATCAGGGTTTACCATTGGGACAAACCAAATACTTGTATTATCCAGTATTTGTTTCACGTTATATCCACCAAAGGTTCCACCAAGTGCGTAGTTCCTAGTGTATTGATCAATCATTTCCATTACTAGATTGGTTGTTATATGCTCTCGACCATGATGAGATGCATTAAAAAAGATTTCGGTACTTCCTTTACCAACTTTTATCGCATATATGTTTCTACCATCAACGGATTTACCGATGGTTTTCAGTTCCACTAATCCTGGATAAATATTTTGAATGAGCAGTAAATCTCTTCTCATTTCTTCATACGTGTATTCTTGTTTTGGATTTACTACATCGGTTGGTGTGTATATTAGATCAACGTTAGATTTAGCAATATAGCCAATTCTACCAGCAAGATCAACTTTTAACCAACTACCAATATCTTCAATGATTGGATATACTTTCCCTTGATACAATGAAGCAAATCGAACCATTTGCCCTGAAGTATTATCATATACAGCAATATTTAGTTTAGGTTTAGCACTGACAGATGAATTTGGTTCAGAATTGTTTAAGTTTTTTATTTTACTTCCATCAGCAGGTTTGGTGTAAATAGAATTTACATATCCAATTCCGTTACCAAATTTAACTTGATGCCAACTTGATAAGTCACGATTACTTCTTGGATACATCTCTCCTTGATCAACAGCGCCTACCTTAACTAGAACTCCTCCCTCTTTGATATAGATGGCCGTTCGTGTTAATACCTCAAAATATTGTGTATCTTCAGTAAAAATTAGTTCTACATCACGTTCCCTAATATACCCTGTACGACCAGCTATATCGACACGATACCAATCACCGATATCCGCAATAAGAGGATAGGTAACCCCTTCATATAGGCTTGCAAATTGAACACTACTTCCAGAAGATGTGTCGTAAACTGCTATATTTAATTTTGGTTTAAATACTAAGTTTGAATTCTTATACAAAGTGTTTAAGTTTTGGATCTTTGAAGCGTCTCCAGGCTTTGTATATTGCGAACGAATATATCCAATTCCATTCCCAAATGAAATTTGCTGCCAACTTGATACGTCTCTATTCAGTCGTGGATATACTTGGCCCACATCAACTGCGCCTGCTCGTATTAATTGATCTCCTTCTTTTATATAGACAGCTGTACGAGTTGTTACCTCAAAATGTGTATCATAGTTTGAGAATGTTCTTTCTACATCTCTTTCTCTTATATATCCTATTCGACCTGCTACATCTACACGATACCAATCCCCAATATTGGCAAAGAATGGATAGGTTATTCCTTCATATAAACTAGCAAATTGTACGCTAGTACCAGAAGAAGTATCATAGACTGCTATATTTAACTTTGGCTTAAAGGTTAGATTGGGATTTTTATAAGCTGTGTTCAAATTTTGAATCTTTGAGGCATCTCCCGGTTTTGTATATTCCGAACGAACATATCCAATCTTATTACCAAATGCAATCTGTTGCCAGCCCGATACATCTCTGTTCAATCTTGGATACACTTGACCTTCATCAACTGCACCTACTCGGACTAAAGAATCTCCTTCTTTTACATAAATAGCAGCTCGAGCTATTACCTCAAAATGCGTGTCATAGATTGAAGGCGTTCTTACTACATCTCTTTCTCTCACAAATCCTATTCGACCTGCAATATCAACTCTATACCAATCTCCAATATCTGCGATAAGCGGATATGTTACTCCTTCATAAATACTTGCAAATTGAATGCTAGACCCAGAAGAAGTATCATAAACTGCTATATTTAACTTAGGTTTAAAATGATAGCCTGAATTTGAATAACTAACATTTTTATTTTTAATCTGGGAGCCATTTGCAGGTATTGTGTATTCTGCCTTTACATATCCAATTCCATCTCCAAATTTTATTTGGTGCCAACTCGACAGATCCCGATTCAACCTCTCATACATCTGTCCTTGATCCACCGCTCCCATTCTAATTAAGGTCCCATCAACTTTCACGTAAATTGCTGTTCTTTTGGTCACCTCGAAGAATTGAGTTTCCTTTGTAAAAGTAGAATTTACCTTAACTATATTTTCTGCAATTATTGTTGTAATGGTTTGTTCTTCATTTTGTTGCTCTAAGTTAGTGGTATTTTCTAATTCAGCTTGTTTGTTTTCGGTGCTTTCTTCACCTAGGTTCCCACTCTCTCCAAGGGGGGAAAATTGAATGGAATCGTTCAATAGAATTCTTCCCATTGTACCGGCGAAGTCAATTTTATAATAATTATTCTCCGTGCTAATCACTTGAATCTTCTGATTAGGCGATAGATGGAGTAATATCTTCTCTTCGTTAAGTGATAGAATGTCTATTTGATTAGCTGAAATAATTTCGCCAATAGAAGTGGAGGAACTCTCCTCATTAAGATGTTCTCCATTATCCTCGTAATTCTCTAATAGGGTAACATTCTGAATATCTAAGAATTGCTGAGTTTCACCTAGTAAGAGTAGGATTTTTTCGTTTTCTTGAACCCCTCTAATAATGGCATCTTTTTGCAGTACTCCAGAGATCCTACCTTCAGAGTCTAGTAATTCGGTATTTACATTAACCTGGTAATATTCAATACTATCAGAACCATTTTCTACAGTAATATTACTTGTCGCGCTAACTATTAAATGAACCTGATTAGCGAGTAATAATAGTATAAGAAATAAGGCAGTTATCTTTTTCCCCATTCTCTCTTTTCCCCTTTTCTATTGACAAATCATCACACTTTATTACAAATTCTATTATACTATTACAACCTTAGACAAGAAACACGTTTTACATAAATAGAGAACGTTAAATTTTACAAATAAAAAAGTAGTTGACGAGGTTTCGCCAACTACTTTTAAAATGATTTTGATGTTTACTATTATTCTAAACTTTTGATTTACTTGTAAACTGGTATATCAAAATGTAAATTATATTCTCTTCCGAAATAAAATTGAGAATAATAGTGAACCTGTTTATTTGACCACCCAATATCAGTTGCATATTGATGTGTTGCAGAGCCTTTTTCCGCCATTCCAGCAGGATTCCATCTCATAGAATACAACGTGTTCTGGCCATTATAAATATAACTATTTTTTGCAAATTCTGCTCCACCTGCAATAGCTAGCTCTACTGTAAACCAACCCTCGTCATAAGCCTTTTTAGCCCCACATTCGATAGGGCAAGAGTCAAATGCGTGTATGCCGAAGAAATTATATACTGTCTTTCCATTATATACAACACCTGTCGCAAGCGGCGATGTACCATTTCCTGTTTCTAGCAAAGCATGTGAAATGAGATATAGTTCATTGATCTTTGCTTGACTTGCTACTTGTCTAAAAATATCTTCCGTTCCACTTAAAATCCCTTTTCCATTTAGTAATTGTGCTAATTCTGCCGATGGGATATCAGTAAAGTATCTAAGATCAAGGAACTGATATTTTTGAGTATCATCATCTTTAAAGTTTATAGGATTTAAGAAATAACTTGTATCATCACTAGTTGCATTTCTCCAAGCACCTATACCAATACTATTCCAAGAGGTACCTTCACTAACAACTCTTAATAATGCACCTTGACTAACAGTACCATAAATATGACTAGTAGAATTCACATCAGCATGGATATTAGTAACAGCTTTTGTTTTTGCAATTCTAGAGCTAGAGCTAGCTAAACTGCTATGAACATATAAGATTTGATTTTCATATTCAATCTTGAACCATGTTGTACTTCCATTAAATGAATCACCTGTTACATTGTTATCAAGTAGAATAAAGGCTGTGCCTCTTGCAACCATTTTATAGATGTTAGCACTTGTATCTAAATCAGGAGATGTACGTAGGTTTACACTACTACCAGTTATTGAACCACCATTAAATACATCAACTGACGAACTACTAACATAAGCAGCATTATTTCGATATTTATCTGTTTGTGGCCTTACTCTCATTTGCATGTCAAGAGCTTCTGCAAATGACAAATTATAAGAAGAATAATTGAGCCCTACAAAGACAATATCACGTTCACGAATAAATCCAATTCTTCCAGCTACATCAACTCGTAACCAATCTCCTATATCACTGATAATTGGATAGGTTATCCCTTCATACAGTGAAGCAAATTGAACCGATACTCCTGAACTTGTATCATATACTGCAATATTCAACTTCGGGTTTATAAATAATTTGGAATTAGTGTATATTGTATTGGCGTTTTTAATAGCCTTTCCATCGCTTGGAACTGTATACGCCTTTTTGACATACCCTGTTGTATTTCCAAACTTAATGACATGCCAACTTCCTGTATCCCCAATTCGTGGATAGTGCTGTCCTTGATCTACTGCTCCCACCTTAACAAGTATCCCATCCTTTTTTTCATAGATAGCTGTTCGAATGGTTGCTTCAAAATGTTTATCATTGCTCGTAAATGCTTTGGTTACATCCCTTTCACGAATGAATCCAATCCTGCCAGCTACATCAACTCGAAGCCAATCCCCTATATCATTAATAATTGGATAGGCATTACCTTCATAAAGAGAGGCAAACTGAACAGACACACCAGAGCTCGTATCATATACTGCAATATTGAGCTTTGGTAAGATTGACACATTAGAATTGGAATAAACAGTATTAGCATTTTTTATTTTTTTCCCATCACTTGGAATCGTAAATACTTTTTTTACATACCCAATTGTGTTACCAAATTTAATGGTATGCCAATCCCCGGTATCCCCAATTCGTGGATACTGTTGACCCGCATCCACTGCCCCGACTCTAATAAGCACTCCATCTTTCTTTTCATAGATAGCTGTTCGAGTTGTCGCTTCAAAAAATTTATCATTGAGCGTAAATGGAATGGTTACATCTTTTTCTCGGATATATCCAATTCTCCCCGCTACATCAATTCGCAACCAATCTCCTATATCACTTATGATGGGATATTGAATACCTTGATACAATGATGCATATTGAACCGATACTCCGGAACTCGTATCATAAACCGCAATATTTAGCTTTGGTGATATGATCACTTTGGAATTCGCATAGAAAGTATTTGCATTTTGTATTGCTTTTCCATCACTTGGAATCGTATATACCTTTTTTACAAACCCTGTGGTATTACCAAACTTGATCACATGCCAGTCCCCTGTATCCCCAATCCTTGGATACTGCTGACCTGCATCTACTGCTCCTACTCGGACCAGCTTCCCGTCTTTCTTTTCATAGATAGCTGTACGAGATGTTGCTTCAAAAAATTTATCGTTCGTTGTAAAGGTAGTTGAACTAACTTCACTTATAGTGATAGTTGTGGATTCTGTTTGAGTGTTAGTGCTCACATCTACAGTTGTTTCTTGTACTGGCTCAGTTGTAGTGGTATCGTTAGATTCTTCGACTACCCCACTTTCACTGTCTGGCAATACTTCGGTTGTATCAGTTGTTTCGGTAGTTTCGTCTAATACAATTTTAGAACTAACAAGTATTTTTCCTTTTTTCCCTGCAATCAATACTTCAAAGGTACTATCATCTATAAATACCCCATCAATTTCTTGCATTGAAAGAATAGCTATTTTTTCTTGAGTTTCCGAAGAATAGACTTCAGTCTCTTCGGTTAAAGTAAGACTACTTACATATTCCAAATTACTATTACTTTGTGTTGCATTTTCATTCAAAGTAACTAAAGATCTGTCTAAATACCCTAGCACTGAACCAATTCTTACAAAAACCTTTTCACTATCATAATTCTCATAATAAAAAGTTTGCCCTGGTTCAAGCCTCCCAAGGTCTACATTATTCTCAACGCTATAAACTGTAACAACATCTTTAACTGTAAGTGAGGCATCAGTATTGATAGTATAACCTTCGCTTGCGTTAACGATATTACTAAACCCAGTTAGCTGCATAGAGAATATTACAATTAATACTAATATTTTAGTTAATCTCTTTGACACAATATTTGTATTGCCCCCCTTTTATCTAATTTGATACAAAACTAGTATACTACTTTTTTCAACAAAATAAATACTATTAATCGACAATTTCCACTCCAAATTTATACTTTTCTATGAAAACCTACAAATTAAATTTATTAATATAATGTTAATCACTCTCTTTAATTTCTTATGTGACTAACATCAATTATTACTATATTTATTTAAGATTCATATATACTTTTGAGATTCTAAGCCTTAAGTCATAATGTCCTATAGGCTACTAAATGAGTAAAATTTACTAGCTTAACCTGGTAGTTATCACCAGATATTTGAACTAGATTGCATTCCTATACAAAATTAGATAAAATACTACAAGAATCGACATGTGGAGGTTAACTTTTGAATAGATTAAAATGGATGGATATCGCAAAAGGGATTGGAATTATTCTAGTAGTTTTAGGGCATTCTATACCACAAATCGCAATTTATATATATTGGTTTCATATGCCATTATTCTTTTTTCTAAGTGGGTATCTCCACAAACAAAAAGGGGATTTTGTTAGTAAAAAAGTAGCATCCTTACTAGTTCCTTATGTCGTTTATCTTCTGACACTGACTCTTGTTAGATATTTGCATTATGGAGTTCCTAGTGTGAAGCGAATTCAGCTTGATATGGAAAGGTTTATTTTTGGTGGGCAAGAATTAGGTGGATTTTACACTGTTTTTTGGTATATTACCTGTCTTCTTTTTACAAGTATACTTTTTTATGTACTTTTAAATTTCATAAAAAAAGAGAGTATTTTATTACTAACAATCATCTTTTCTTATATCGTCTCGTACTACTTTTCACTATACTTTGGCAACATACCAACTCCTTGGAGTATAGGGGTTGTACCGTTTGCTTTAACCTTCTATTATATAGGATATAAATTCAATAAGATCATAAATATTATTAACAATACTTACATTTTTCTGGTAAGTATTTCGTTCTCAGTTGCCTTTCTTATTTTAAACAATTTAGGAGTCATTCATTATAAAATGAATATGAAAAGTCAATTGTTTAATCATCTTGGGCTAGACATTGTTATTCCATTAACTTTTATTTTATTAACCATATCTTGCTCGATCTTCATTTCGAAAATAAAATATTTACAAAACATATTCAGTTATCTTGGTAATGCCTCATTAACCATCATGTATATGCATTCATTTATCCTAATTTTATTACCGATTTATTTTAAATTACCATTAGGTGTAAACATAATGGTTTCAATACTTGTGCCTTTGATTTGGGATTCGCTCCTAAGAAATAGTAACCTTATAAACTTATTATTCAACGGAAGAATTTATAAACGTGACACAACCAGTGAAGAACTAAAAAATGTAGCATAGATAACCTAAAGAAAAAGGATTAGAGAGCAGAACACTCTCTAATCCTTTTTTTATACTGTCGTAACATTATATTATTGATTTCTTAACAGCTGATTCTCTGGAACATCACGAAGTTTTCTTGCCGGTGATCCAACAACAATGGTCTCTTTCTCTACATCTTTTGTCACAACACTTCCTGCTGCAACTGCTCCGTCTTCATGTATTACTTTTCCAGGAAGGATAGTGGAGTTTGCGCCAACTCTACCACCGTCTTTAATCGTAACACCTTTGAACTTATCATAACGTTCTTTTGAACGAGCCATATAGTTATCATTTGTCGTAACCACATACGGAGCAATAAAGACAAAATCCCCTAATTCAGAGTACGCTGTAATATAAGAATTGGTTTCCAACTTACATTTTTTACCTACTTTACAGTCATTCTCTACTGCTACTCCACGTCCAACGATTGTTTTTTCGCCAATAGAAACTCTCTCTCTAATTGTTGCTAAATCTGCAACAAATACATCTTCCTCTAATGTAGCATTAGCATAGATGATTGCTGATGTCCCAATTGTGCATCCTGCTCCAATGATAGCAGGAGGAAGTTTTTTAACCTCAGGAAGGATTGAATTCTTTGCTCTAGATGGCTGTTTACCAATAACCACGTTATCTTGAATCATTACATTATTACCAATTATAGTACCATCATATATAATGACGTTATTGCCAATAACAACATTTTCACCGATTGTCACATTTTCTTTAATTACTACATTTTCTCCTTTAATAACAGTCAAAATGACTCCTACTTTCCTAAATAATCTGATATTACCTTAACAATTTTACTTGAAGCGTCTCCGTTACCATATAAATGCTCGACGTACTCAACACTTTGGGTATCATTCACTATATCCAAAAGATTTTCCGTAACGGGATTCACTAAGCGATTCCATCCAATATCTACAGTTTCAACCCACTCAGTTTGATCTCTTAGCGTAAAACAAGGAACCTTTGCAAAATACGCTTCTTTCTGAACGCCACCAGAGTCAGTAATAATAAATTTAGAATGACTTTCTAAGAATACCATCTCTAAATACGAAACAGGGTCGATGATTTTGATATTCTTTGCATCCTTAATTTTATCTGAGATACCCAAAGTATCTAGCTTCCCTTTTGTTCTAGGGTGTAGGGGGAGGACAATAGTATCTTCTAATTTACTTAAGGATTCGAAGATTGCCTCAAGTCTAACTAGATCATCTGTATTTTCAGCTCTATGGATAGTTGCTAATACAAACTGCTTACTTTCAAGTTGAAAGTCTTCAATTTTATACTTATTGTTTGCAATAGTAATATTATATAAAACAGCATCAAACATTACATCGCCTACATTGTGTACACCCTCAACTACTCCTTCATTCTTTAAGTTTTCAACAGCAGTTTCTGTTGGTGCAAAAAGTAAAGATGAAACATGGTCAGTTAAGATTCGATTTACTTCTTCCGGCATTTTCTTATTAAAACTTCTTAAGCCCGCCTCAATATGAAATAGAGGAATATGCAATTTACTAGCAGCAATTGCTCCGGCAAGTGTTGAGTTTGTGTCACCATATACTAATACTGCATCTGGCTTCTCTTTAAAAAGAACATCTTCTATCTCCTTAAGCATAGCGCCAGTTTGGGCACCGTGTGATCCAGAACCAACACCTAAATCATAATTTGGTTTAGGAATATTAAGTTCTTCAAAGAAAACACCAGACATATTATAATCATAATGCTGCCCCGTATTTACTATAATTTCTTCAAATTCATTACGTAGCACTCTCGACACTGGAGCAACTTTAATGAACTGGGGTCTCGCACCTACGATCGTTAGTATCTTTTTCATAATTACCCCTTGTAGAATTCTGTAATTTTTTCAACCACATAAACTTGTTGTTCCATTTTTAATTCTGGAAACATCGGTAAAGAAATAGCTTCAAGGCTAGCCTTTTCTGTCTCAGGAAGATCTCCTTCTTTATAACCAAGTTCTGCAAATACTGGTTGTAAGTGTAAAGGCTTCGGATAATAAACCATTGTTTCAACACCGTTTTCCTTTAAAAAGGCTTGAAGCTCATCTCTTCTGTCAACACGAATTGTATATTGATGGAAGATGTGACGGTTGTGCTCTTCAACAAATGGTGTAACTACTTGATCCCCTAATGCTTCATTTAAAAGCTTAGTATAGTTTTCAGCGTTTTGTCTTCTATTTTCACTCCATTGATCCAGATGAGGGAACTTAACATTTAGAATAGCTGCTTGTAGTTCATCAAGACGGCTGTTATAACCTAATACATGGTGATAATATTTAGGTTTGCTACCGTGAACACGAATGACACGCATATTTTCAGCTATTTCGTTATCATTTGTGACAATCATTCCACCGTCACCATATGCTCCCAAATTCTTAGTTGGAAAAAAGCTATATGTAGCAGTTGTTCCAAGCTCTCCTACTTTTTTCCCTTTATATTCTGCTCCAATTGCTTGGGCAGCATCTTCAATTACTGCTAAGTTATGTTTCTTTGCTATTTCTACGATTTTATCCATATCAGCCATTTGCCCATATAGGTGAACTGGGATAATTGCTTTTGTTTTCTCTGTAATTGCAGCTTCAAGTTTCAGAGGGTCAATATTAAAGGTTTTTGGATCGATATCAACAAACACAGGTACTGCATTTGCTCTTGCTACTGCTCCAGCTGTAGCAAAGAATGTGAACGATGGTACGATCACTTCATCCCCAGGCTGAATTCCACAACCTAATAAAGAAATATGTATAGCATCACTTCCATTGGCTACTCCAATTCCATGACTTACATTACTGTATGTAGCAATATCTGCTTCAAGTTTTTTTACATTTGATCCTAGAATGAAATGAGCACTTGACATTACTTCTTCCATTGACTGTAAAATTTCACTTCTAAGTGTTTGATATTGCTCTGTTAAATCAAGCATAGGTACTCTCATTTTGTTTACCTTCCTTTTACTTTGATATACAACATCTTATTATAATGGAATCATAAATTATTTCACAATGCATAACGTGAAATATTCTTATAATATTCAATTCTACCGTTATATTTTACTTAAGAATCAATAATATTCCTATCTTCACAAAAACATTAGATCTAAATTATTTCTTTATATAATTTCTTTAACTTTAGAAATTCAGTTTCCCAATTATACTTTTGTTCCACAGCTATTCGGCCATTCTTGCCCCAGTTTATGGCTTCCTCTGGATGATTAACGATATAATTAATGGCTTTAGCAATTTCTTTTGAATCTGTTGGATCCACACATAGTCCACAATTATTTCCTTCCACAATATCTTTCCATAATGGAAAGTTTGAAGCAATAATCGGAAGCCCTGCAGACATATATTCAAACATTTTATTGGGTTGTGCATTAATATGATTAGGTTCTGGTAGATAAAGTACTAATCCCGCTAGTGATTTCGAGAAAATATCAGCTAATTCTTCTCTGTTTATCACCCCTAAATCAATTACTTTTTCCCATCCAGGTAAAACTTGAAGTTCTTCTTTTAAACGTTTAGGCGAGTATGTTCCACCCAAATACAGATTAACACCCTCAGTTTGCTCGATTGCTTCAATCATTTCAAAAGGGCCTCGAATCCTATTAATAGCCCCTACGAAACAAACAGCGTTCTCCTTCTCTGCGTTAACTGTATCTTCAATAAACAACTCTGACATAATTGGATAATTATTAATATCAATAGATTTACATCCTAATTTAGTAAACCGTTCATTTATAAAAGGTGTTGCAGTAACGACAGCATTAAACCGCTTTGCCGCAAAGTTTTCAAACGTTTCAAACAGGCTAGAAACAACTTTTCTAATTGGTTTACGGATCCAAGGTTTAGATAATATTTGACGCGGGACATCCTCGTGAATGTCATAAACTACCTTTTTCCCCATTAACTTGAGAATCAAACCTCCCCAAATAAATTCCGGGTCATGAAAGTGGTAGAGATCTGCTTTAATATCCAAAGCCTTTTTTAAGACTTTTATAGTATTTAGTGTTAGGCGTATTTCTCTTCTTTCTATATTAGAATGCACACCTACAATATGAACATTGTTAATCTTTTCATCTGGCGCATTAGGCGCAATAAAGAAAGTTTCATATTCATTTGAAAGATAGGTACACTCTTTTAGAAATATTCTTGTGTCATTATACTGGTGAGACGATGTTATATGACAAATTCTCATTCAATTGCCTCCGAGGTTTTACTATTTTAATCTGACAAATTTAATCAAGGCTATTCCAAAATACACTAACAGTATGATTGAAATACCTAAAAACCAGCTGATAATCGCTCTTTTTACAGGACTATTTGAAGACTCAGTGATAGATACTGGATTACTTAGTGTAGCTTCTTCCCAATTCAGAAGTTTCAATTCTAAGTCATAAATAAACTGATACACATTGTATTGATCTTCAGCTGTGGTAGGACTTGCCTTGAGTCGCTGTACCGTATCCTCTGTTAGTTCCTTTATTTTTACGGACTCGTTTTCGCTTTCAAGTATATATTGCTGACTAATTTTCTCCAAAATGAGCCTTACTGTTTCAGAATCATTACCTGGATACTTAATTACAAGTTCTCTCTCTCCAACATTTGTAAATGCTAGCTGATCATTAACTTGTTGTACATCAATTCCTTCACCTTTAAATGCCTCTTCCAAGAATTCATGATTTTTAATCCTTTTCTGAGCGAACACAAATTGTGAATACTTGTTTTCTTTAATATTTACTAAGTTTAAAACAGCATTACCATTGTAGTGGATTGGTTTTTGACTTTCTTGTATAAAAGTAATCACACCAAAACTTAATGGTAAGAACATTATAATAATCAATGAAATTATAATCTTTTTTTTCATAAGTTTAACCTCTTTTATAGTAAGTCTCTGTAAAGATTCAGAAGAACTTGTTCTTGTATTTCCCAGTTATACTTCTTTGCGGCAGCTAATGAGTTTTTCTTATAAGCATTGAGATCTTCTTCTAACAAATTACTAATACTTTCTTTAAATCCTTCAGTTGAGATTTCAACTGCCACTCCACAATTGTTTTCCTCAACTATTCTTTTCATTTCAGGTAAATCACTAACAATCACCGGAAGCCCTGACATGATATATTCAAATACCTTATTCGGTAAACTGTAATAATAATTCAAACAGCTATTCTCTATTAAAGAAACTCCAATATCTGCAGATACGGTATAATCTAATACTTCAGAAGGTGGTACTGCATCAAGAAAATGAATATTCTTATTAAGTTGTGCTTCATTTTTCACAAAATCTTTTAAATGTCCCATCCCCATAAATACTAAGACGACATCATCTCGTTCTTTTTGAAGTTCTTTCATAGCCTCAACAAGCTTCTCGATCCCTCTCCCAGTTGCTAGGGCTCCTTGGTATAAGAGAATTTTTTGATCTTCTCTGATTCCAAACAGTTCTCTGAATTTGTTAGTCTTAGAAACTTCATAATAGTTAGGGCAATTTAATACCAATTCCGGCTTTTTAATGGTATATCTTTTTTCATATTCCTTCGCAATACCTTCACTTACAGTTATCACTTTATCTACTTTAGTGATAAGAATGGTTTCAGTAATTGTCGCCAGTTTTTTTCTTAATGTTTTTCCCTGTAATTTTTGTGTCTCAGTTTGAAATTCATGAGCATCATAGACAATCTTCGTTTTACCATTAGTAAGTAATTTCATTGCAACTGAAATCGGGAGTGGCATTAAGTCGTTGCAATGAACAATATCAATTTTCCCTGTTAGCTTCTTTAGTATCTTATAACTAAGTTCAACATATTTAATAATCTGGCCTATTAAATTTTTAGGTAAATTTCTAGTCTTTAGTTTTATTCTATAAACCTTTATTCCATTAACTTCCTCGTATTCCTTTAGGTCTCCTTCATGCAAAGCAATAACAGTTACATCGTTGCCATCGTTTTGTAGCGTTACACATTCCTTTAACACCCTTGAATCATTTACAAAGTTATTTAATACAATTGAGGCAATTTTTTTCATCGTATACTTTCCTTCACTAAGATTTTTTTAAAATCTTTGTTTAACCCCTTAATATTATTAATTAACTGTCTTAGATTCATATTTAATAGTAATAGGATCGCAGTAAACATTGTAAGGACAATGATATCAATGTCAAATATAAATCTTCCAAAACCAGTTAACGCTAAATCTTTAAATTTTAAAATAAGAAATGTTACATAAGCAACCGTGATTGGATTAAAACTAAGTTTGAAGATAATAAATTGCAGTAAATACAATAAAACTCCTACAACAAGTGAAGTGATAACGATCCCTGCAAATCCAAAATTAGCATACATTTCTGCCCAGAATACAGTTGGTGCCGATCCAACAACGCCTTTTTCACTTAATGTTGGATGCATATAATTCATGACTTCAACAGTTATTCTGTATGGTTCATATGGAAAAATCCCACCAATATTGGGGAGAGACTTACCCAATAAGAAATCCTCGTAATTAGGAAACATTTCAATATAGAAGTAAGCTGGAGATATTTGACCAGTGAATGTTCTACTGAAAATGGTCATAAAGATATCTGAAAGTGGTCGATCGTCTAGTCCCATAAACTTTTTGTACATAATAATTAAGCTAATAGAAGCAATTCCGCCAATTAAAAGAATAGCCTTTATACCTATTACTTTCCGTTTAGAGATTAAATATACAATAACTAAGCCCATTACATACCAAATAAATGGAGCTTTAGCAGTAGACATTAAGGATGCAAAACTAGTTACCAAAAATGTCATCAGGAAAAAGGTCCAGTTTACTATTGTCTTTTCCTTAATAACTAAAGAAAAAGCATAATAGCTAATAAACGTTAAAACTGAGGAGTAGAAAAGTCTATACCAGTGGAGCCCCCCACTAAAGGCATTTGTCGCCATACTGCGGAATTTCGCAAGCTCTTCCGATGTAGCCCCTTTAAACTGTTCAATAAGGGGAATAGCTGGAATCTGTGAAATATAAGAAAATAGTACTCCTAGACTCAATATAAATAAAAAATACATACCTAATCTAGCTCTTCTATTCAAGACAACCTTAGAATCTTTGTAATTCCGAACAAGTTTAATGTTTAGAACATTGCTCATAAAGAAAAATACAGAAGTAACTATTAATATAGATAGACTTGAATAACCCCACAACATGAGAATCTTCTCTTGGTCATTTATACCAATTGCGTACCGATAGTCATTCCAGAAAAAAAATAAAGGCATAATACCAATGTAAGCAAATACAATATAACTCCAAATAAAAACACTAGGAATGGTTGGAATTAATAGATTTATATTACTTTTTATGGTTAGTATAAACAATATAAACAATATGAGGAAAAAACCAAAGATAAATAATAAAGATAGCATAAAACTCCTCCATAAATGGTTACAGTTTTAATATTTTTAAGAATTGACAAAAATATAACCGAATTCATATCCATTCCTATACTAATGCAAAAAACATTAATATTCATTAGTGAATTGTTACCTTTTTAAAAAGAATAGAAAAAATGCGATAACCTAAAACAACAATTATCGCATAATAATGTAAGTTGATATTTACTTATAATTTATAGTAACGTCCCTTAATATCCTCTAATGCATTTTTCATCGCATTTCTAGTATCAAAAATAACCTTTGCCTTCTGAGCGATGTCTGAATATACGAAATCACTGTGGTCAGTTGTGATTAATACGATATCTGCTTCAGCTAATAGGTCATCAGTAAGTTGATAAGTTTTTGCTTTTACAGAACAATGACGGAATTCTGTTACATATGGATCAACTGTCTTCCAATTTGCACCAGCTTTATCTAATTCCTTTAGAATTTCAAGAACTGGAGATTCACGTACATCATCTATATCCTTCTTATATGCAACACCTAGAATTAAGACATTTGAACCGTTAAGTGATTTTTTGTCTTCATTTAGGATTTTCATCATTCTTTCTACCACATATTCTGGCATTGCATTATTAATTTCTCCTGCTAACTCAATTAACCTAGTATGATAATTGAATTCTCTTGCTTTCCACGTTAAGTAGAATGGATCGATTGGGATACAGTGTCCGCCAAGCCCTGGACCTGGATAAAAAGGCATAAACCCATAAGGTTTTGTTGCTGCTGCATTAATAACTTCCCATACATCAATTCCCATTCTGTTACATAGAACTGCCATTTCGTTAGCAAGTGCTATATTAATATGTCTGAATGTATTTTCATAAATTTTTTCCATTTCAGCAACTGCTGGGCTAGAAACTTCATGAACTTCTCCTTCTAGCACGTTTCTGTACATTGCTGATGCAATAATTGTACAATTATCCGTAATACCCCCAACTACCTTTGGAGTATTCTTTGTATTGTATAATTTATTACCTGGGTCGACACGCTCAGGTGAATAAGCAATAAAGAAATCTTCTCCACATTTTAATCCTGATTCCTCTAAGAAAGGTTTAACAATTTCCTCAGTTGTTCCAGGATAAGTTGTACTTTCTAACACGACAAGCATTCCTTCATGTAGATATTTAGCAATTTCCCTAGAAGAGCTCTCTACATAGGAAGTATCTGGTTGCATATATTGATCTAATGGCGTTGGAACACAGATCGCAACTGCATCAACTTCACTAATTTTTGAGTAATCAATTGTTGCACTTAACTTACCAGAATTTACCATTTCAGTAAGTTCTTCATTTACGATATCCCCGATATAGTTTACACCATTATTCACCATGTCAACTCGCTCTTGCTGAACATCAAAACCAATTACTTTATATCCAGCTTTTGCTTTTTCAACAGCCAATGGTAAACCTACATATCCAAGACCGACTACAGCTATAACAGCATTTCTTGAATTTAATTTATCAAGCAGTTTTTGTCCAACATTGTTTAATTCTGTCATTTATCATTCACTCCATTTTAAAATTTAACTGGTTTATTCGTCTCAGCTGATTCGTAAAGCGCCGTAACTAACCGTAGAGCCTTTTTACCATCTTCTCCGGTAACAATAGGATCTCTATCTTCCTTTATCGCCTGAATCATATCTTCCACGATACATTGATGACCTGGTTTTCCAAATGGATCTTTTTCTATAAGATCTGTTAGTTGTTTTGCCTCTTGATCAGACATATCTTTAATTTGGATATGTTCAAATTTATTAGCTGTGGCTCCACCAATCTTAAGAGTTCCTGTTTCTCCAAAGATACTTAGTGTCTCTTCAAGATTCTTTGGATAAATAGTAGTGGCCGCCTCTATAACTCCAAGAGCGCCATTTTTAAATCGGACCACTCCAGTAGACACATCTTCGGCTTCAATATTACGAAGGCGCGTTGCACTCATACTATATACTTCTTCAACGTCACCCATTAACCAAATTAGCAAATCAAGATTATGGATAGCTTGGTTCATTAAAACACCACCATCAAGGGATTTAGTACCTCTCCATGGTGCTTGGTCATAGTACTCTTGGTTTCTGTTCCAACGAACGGTTGCATTTGCGTGGCTAATTTTACCAAGACTATTATTATTAACTAATTTTGCAGCTTCCATAATAGCCGGACGGAAACGATTAGGATGTACGACTGATAATTTAACATTATTCTCTTTACAAGCATTAATCATGGCATCAGCATCTTCATTCGTTAAAGAGATTGGCTTTTCTACAATAATGTGTTTCTTAGCATTTGCAGCTTCAATAGCAAGCGGTGCATGGTACCCACTAGGTGTACAAATGTTTACAACGTCAACTTGGTCGTCACTTAATAATTCTTTTAAATCTGTGTAACATTTCACATTATATTTTTCTTTATATTCTTCCATCTTTTCTTCCATCGTATCAAAGACAGCAACTAAGTTAGCGTTCTCAGCATTTTCAATTGCCTCAGCATGTTTTTTTGCAATATGACCGCAACCAATTATTGCGAAATTAACCATATTCTAAACTCCTTTAAAAAATCATTTTTTACCAATATTCGACTCTATACGAGTTTGTTAATCCAAAATATAACAAAATATGCAACTAGCTAGAATAAATCCTAACTCCAACCTATCAATTTGTCAACTTTTAGTTAGGTGAATCGGACCCTTTCTTATGATCTACATCTGTACTAAATATTCGACTAAATTTTCTTAATTTATAGAAATAGTAAACATAGTACAGAGACAATACAGTCGTATAGATATATAAAAAATTAGTAATTGTAATATTGTTATATTTCGTAATGATGAACAGAACTATACTTATTATTAAAAGTCCTACTTGCCATTTCAATCCAAATTTATTTTGTTTAAACAACGGTGCTGTGATGGACAATGGAGTAACAATAAACCTTATACAGAATAGCGGAATTAAAATTCTTGCATAATTACCGGCAACAGCCCAGTCACTCCCAAACACAAAGATCATAATATCCTTTACAAGGAAAAAGAGAAGTGTGAAACCTGGAAGAGAGATCAGTAATAACTTCTTAAGTGTTGAGTCAAATGTACTTTGTGCATTTCCTTTTTTATTTTTTTCCTCTGATGCTTTTTGGAAATATACTTGTCCAATTGATTTACCAATAAGCTGTGTCGGTACTGCCAAAATCCTATGTACTAGAGAATAGAACCCTAGTGTTGCAATCGAATATACTGAAGAAATAAATATATTGGTGACGTTTTGTGACAAAGTAACAGCTAAAGTACCCCACATTGTATACTTTGGATACTCATTGTATTCCTTTCCCAATCTCTTCATTTCTTTAAATGATATTGCTTTTATAAGGGACTTCTCTTTTAAAATGTTTTTTATTAACTTTGTGTTGCCTGCAACATTCGAAAAAATTTGGCCAGTAATTAAGCCACCCGCTCCAATTTTAAAATAACCTAATACCAATTGAAAAAAGGCAACCACAAAAGATTTATAAATATTTGCCCTTGAAATATCCGCATAATTTTTAAAACGGGTATTTAAATAATTTAGAATCTGGAACAATGCAATTAGGAAAATAAATAAAGGAGCTACATATAGCCAGGGAGATATTTCATCATTACCTAAGAGCTTGGTAATCGAGGAATTAAATAGTATAACAAGTAACAGAAGAAACCCACTAAAAATCGACGAAATTAAGAGAGATAGAGAAGCAATATTAATTGCATCTTTGTCACTCTCAGGAACGACTAACGCCAATTCATACTTCCCGGTAGCGATAGAACCAAAAATGGCTGTAATTGATACAAAGATCGCATAGATCCCAAAATCAGCAGGAGTATACATCCTAGTTAATATAGGTGAAATCGCTATTGGAACAGCTTGAGCAAAACTTGTCCCAGTTAAAAGTGTTAATACATTGCGATTAAAATCATTTTTTAAAATCTTCCTCATGTCTTTTAGCACATCCGTATTTAATATAAATTATTATTTCCTAACGACAAACTACTTCCACTAAATGAGGGTAGCATAAGGACCCTTCTGATGTTCTTTTAACAGCTATATCACAAACAGTATCATATTCTAGATGTACTGAATAGACAAATTATACGTAATTATGACAAAAAGAGTACTATTTCCCAGTTAACCTTCGTTTTATTATAAAGAAGTTCTGAGCAAGGCTCCCCGTATTTCCTTTTATTAAAACTATAATACCAAACAGCACCACACATAATAATACGGTTCCCCATAAAACTGTACTCGAGAATACGTAAGCTGTCACACTGAAGATCATACTGACTAAATACAATAATAAAACTGTAGCTCGGTGAGATAACCCTAGTAATAAAAGTCTGTGATGCAAATGGCCTTTGTCTGCAACTGTAATAGGTTGTCTATTTTTCAAGCGTCTAAAAATGGCAAAGAACGTATCAAAAACAGGCACGCCCATAATAATCATTGGTACGGCAAAACTAAACAAAGTGACACTTTTGTATAACCCTAGTAAAGATAGTATAGAGATACAATAACCAAGAAACAGGGATCCTACATCCCCCATAAATATTTTTGCAGGGTAAAAGTTATAAAACAGGAAGGCAAGTGTACTTCCCAATAAAATTAATGACAGCATTAATATTAAATACTTCCCATTTAGTGCAGCCAAAATTGCGATTGTAGCAATTACAATAGTAGAGATACCTACCGCTAGTCCATCTAGCCCATCAATTAAATTAATTGTATTCGTTATTCCGATAATCCATAACAACGTGATCGGGTATTTAAACAAACCCAATTGTATCTTCCCTAAAAACGGAATTTGTATAAAGTCGATCGTCAAACCACTAATAATCACGATGACGGCTGCAAAAAGCTGAACAAGAAGCTTCACCTTTGCATTTACTTCGTACAGATCATCATAAAGACCTAATAACAAGATCAGTAAACTAGATACGGTAATAGCCGTAATATTCTCTTTATATAGTCCACTTGCGATATAGCCAATTAATACACCAATAAAGATCGCCAATCCGCCTATTCTCGGCATAACGACTTGATGAACCTTCCGATTATTTGGTCGGTCTGTAGCTCCAATAGCAAAAGCTAATCGTATAACAAGTGGAGTCACTAATATGACGGTTATAAATGAAAATAACATTCCAACCCATAAGTGCGTGTTCATGAAGTTAGCTCCTTAATAATTTGTCACCATTATTATTAGGAATAAACTAAAAAGATATAACCGTTTAAGTTAATCAATAACTTTTACCAGAGAAAATCAAAAAAAGCGAATGATTATATAAATCATTCACTTTCCTAAAATCCTCTATATTCTTCTTTTAGAGAGCCTACTATACATGTTAATGATAGGCTTATAATTCTGACTAACCAACCCTATTGATTCTGCTAAGAGCTCAAGAATAATTAATAATACAAAAGTAATTAAAATAGCTCCCCACATAGTCGTACTAGAAAACGCCACAGCCGTTACACTAAAAAAGATACTTAAACAATAGATCATTAAAACTGTATTTCGATGAGAAAGTCCTAATGATAATAAGCGATGATGTAAGTGTTCTTTATCAGGTGAGGAAATCGGACGCTTGTTCACAATTCTTCTGATTATTGCAAAGGTAGTATCAAAGATCGGTACTCCTAAGATAATAATTGGTACTACAAAACTAAATAAAGTTACACTTTTATATAATCCTAATAAAGATAAGATGGAGATACAATATCCAAGAAACAGTGCTCCCGTATCTCCCATGAAAATTTTAGCAGGATTAAAGTTATAAAATAGAAAGCCAATTATACTTCCTAGTAAGATCACTGAAATGGTTAGGATTAACATATTACCACTAAATGCTGCTAAAATGGCAATGGTTGCAATGACTATTCCTGATATACCAGCAGCTAAGCCGTCTAGTCCATCGATCAAGTTAATAGCATTTGTAATCGCGATAATCCAAAAGAAAGTAATTGGGTACCCTAATAACCCTAAACTAAATTCACCCACAAATGGAACATATAACAACTCAATAGTAAGTCCACTTGATACAACTATTGAGGCTGCCACAATTTGACCAAGTAATTTATATTTTGGTGCTAATTCATATTTATCATCAAGAAACCCTGTAAGTAAGATCACAATTCCCGCAGCTGTGATGGCAGTAACATTGTAAGAGTAAAGACCACCAACGAAGTACCCGACAAGTACTCCTATAAAGATGGCTAGCCCACCCAGTCTCGGCATTAGCTTTTGGTGCACTTTCCTTTCATTAGGCTTATCAGTTGCACCAATTGATACAGCAAATTTAATCACGAAAGGAGTCACTACCAACACAGTTATAAATGAAGCTACAAAAGCCAGTATAACTGATATATCCATATTTACGTCTCCTTATAATCTCTAGATTGATAGATTTATATCCTATTCCAATACTACATACGTTGATTAGTGTACTACTTCTCTTTAAATATGTAAATGTATTTTTATGTGTGTAAAATAAGGAAGAAACACTTTTCTAACCTACATAGTTAGTATTTCTAATCAGACATCAGTTAAAATTATACTT
The DNA here is from genome assembly GCF_011008845.1 of Bacillus mesophilus. GTDB lineage: Bacteria > Bacillota > Bacilli > Bacillales > SA4 > Bacillus_BS > Bacillus_BS mesophilus. Next base: position 272,354 of record NZ_JAAIWM010000003.1, read on the forward strand.
TCCTTTATATGTATATAGACTACATTTTTTTAAAAAAGGTTTCAAGTAAATTTCGATTATTTTCGTCATTATTAGATATTCGCGCTGAAGAGAAATTAATTTTTTAGGGAATTGGGAGAATGAAGTAATCAAATGTTTTCCCTTTCTTGAGAAGAAAATAATTGAGGAGAAGTAAATGATGGATTAATAAATGTAGTAGAAATTGATTAGTACAGTAGAATGAATGACCATCCCCAATGAAATGTAGGGTGGGACCAAAACCTACTAAGGATTTTGATCCCTCAACTGTATAGGAAACCTCATGGTCTCTAACATCCCTTAGGCTTTAACTCTCTCTTTTTCATGTTCTTGTTGAACATCCTCTTGCATTGCATCAATTAAAGTTTGTGCCATTTGATCCCATGAATGATAAGATTCAACATAATTTCTAGCATTTTCACCCATTTCTTTTGCTTCATTAGGATGTTGAGAAATATATGTAAGTGCTTCGGCCATTGAGTTTTTATCAGCGACTTTTATGCCACCTTTTGATTTCTCTATAATAGTACCTTCGATGTTACATTGAATAACAGTTGGAATTTTTGCAGCCATATAGTCATAGGCTTTATTTAAACTAATACCCCATTTATATAGTTCGGCATCCCACATCGCTATTAGGCCAACATTTGCTTTTTTTAGTATCGTAGGAATTTGCTCTTTAGGAACAGGATCTAAAAAAATTACATTGTCCAAGCCTTCCTCTAATTTCCTTTGGATTAGTCTTTGTTTTTCTACTCCATCTCCAACCAAAACAAAGTACATCTCAGGCTTCTGATCTTTAAGAATTTTAGCCACATCAAGGAGAACATCTAACCTATTAGCTAAACCGTGCGCCCCGGTATACATAGCAATAAATTTATCTTTTAACCCCTGAAAGAGCTTATCATGTTCAGGAGAGAGTTCTGCACTTTCTTCATAGCGGTCCAGATCAACACCATTTGGAAGATACAATACCTTATTTTTAGATATTCCTCTTTGAGCTATATATTCTGGTGCTTTATCAAAAAGCACAATGATTCGTTTGGCTTTTTTATATAGAAATAACTCAAGTTTGCTTAATATAGTAACAATAGGGTTATGTTTAGACAATTTACCTAAATGGATTAATGTCTCTGGCCACAAATCTCTTTCTTCAAAGTAGAACATGCTCTTTTTTTTCCAAGAAACCATGTATCCTAGTAAGGCAGCTAAAGGATGAACGAGCGTCCCCATCACAACATCAGGCTTCTCTTTTAGCTTCATTGCTGTAAAATATCCTCTGATACTATAGCTGAAAATATTAAACACTCGACTAATGTTATTAGAAGTGTAAGGGGTTGTACGGACCCAAACGTACCGAATCCCGTCATAATATTCTTCTTTGTAAAGATCTTTAGAATTGATAAAATGCTTTTCTTTTCTAGTTCTATGATCAAAGGAAGAAGCAAAAATTGTCACTTCATGACCTTCCTCATTTAATCTCTTAGCTAAATCAAAATCACGAGTTATTCCTCCAGATCCTGGAGAAATTGCATAATGATTAAATATCCATAATTTCATGATTCACATTCCTTTTACTAATATTGACTCATCATCCTAGAAAGAATACCTCGGTTTAAACTTCAAAATAATTTATCTGATCAAATTTGATCAGGGAGTTTAATATTCTTCAAAGCTGATGAATATCCAGGTCAAACAGTTAAAATAATAGACATCATATAAAACCCTAGTGTTACCACAAGATTGTAAAAAAAGTATTTTAAATAAGACAATAGCAGCTATTTATACTATATATTGTTTCATTAAGTATTCTCTATGTATCTTAACCTAAACATATTTAATTGGAAAGTTAAACTATTAGTCAGTTGGATTACTTATCATTACAATCTCATATTGTTTTGAAGATCCTTAGCATGAATCATTTTCATTGATTTTTTCCAGACAGGGCCCATAACGCTGGTAGAAAAAATCCTTACGAACAATCTGTATCCACTAGAATCAATAAAAGAAAAATAAAAAAGTGCTAGGCACATGCCTGCACTAACACACTTTGTTTATTTAATTGTACCAATAGTCTTTTTTATGAACTCAATGAACTCTTTTTCTGTTATTGATGATGATGACTGTTCTCCTCTATTATAGGAAAGCAATAATAGATCTAGCAGTTGTTCCGGTTCTAATACATCTTTTTTTCTATTCAATACCTCTTCCATTAGTATATCTCTTCACTTTCTTTATTTTTTCTCAGAGATATTCTATCATATTCCGTTGGTTTATTGGAAATGATTTTACAGAAACTAGGGACTAACCTCCTAATTATCATAAAATCTGTAAAAAAGCTGTGACAAATATCACGTTTATGACAAATTATGACAACTTTCTGTTTTTTTACATGTTATGGTATTAACGTGATAAAGGCAAACCCATTGAAAAATGGAGACGCAAAGCTAGAGGGACTACGTCGATTGATAGGTCAGCCAGCCGCCCCAAAACGTGACAGGGGGAAATGTTATGCCATATTATACTTTTAAGGAAATTTGGACACCATTAAGTCTCTTTCGGATTCGCTTTTATAAAGATGTTGAACGTGGGACATTGTATATAAAAGTCGGTAAAGCTAGCCGTAGGCAATTATTTTAATCTTCTATTCCTTACAACAGATAATTAGTATGACTATCACACTCATTTATTGACCATAATGCCAACTAGGTGATGGCATGTTGAATCATATAAATGTTGATATCATGTTTGGGATAGACAAACAAATGCATTTTTGGGGCTTTTTTGTAGGTACACTTATTCTTGGAATCCTACTACTCCTAATTACCCCCATACGATATTCAAGACGAAACTTGAGTATATTATGGTTTGGGGTCATCATGATTGGGATGATCGAAGAATTTAGACAATACTTACTACCAAATCGTAGCACAGAGTTCCTAGATGGAATGGCTAATATTTTAGGGGCTACTTGTGGAATACTGCTTCCTTTTATCATTGGATCTTTTTATAAACAACTAGTGAAAAATAAGCACTTATATATGTTATTCTTCTTTTATATTCTTACTTTATCAGCTGGATTATGGCAGCTTAACCAAATATCTTTTTTACAGGAAGAGCTTAATCTACGGAACATCGTTCAGGTATTCTTTATGAAATAAGTAAACCCTCTTGTTTCAAACAAAGAGGGTTTTGCTAATAATTGCGGATATAAAAACCAACACAAGTAAAACTTGAGTTGGTTTAATTTTTTATATAGACTCTTTTAAACTATGGTATTGATCAAAATGATAATGAAGCTTCTTCTGTAACTTCGCTTTTAACTCATCATTTAAACACTCTGACACTAAAATTTCATATTCAAGATAATTATACTTATGCCAAAACAGTTTAATTGCTTTCATCACATAACTCTCCCTTTATTGGTGTATTTCGTAATCGTAGGAGTTGTTTTCGGTAGCTGGCTGACTTAGTCATGAAAGACATTAGTCCCTATAGCTTTGCGTCACCATTTTTCAAAGGTTTTGCCGTTTCGTACGATATGCGAGTTAGTGTTATTTTAGTTATGTTTTATTTAAAATACAAGTAGTTTCTATCCAAAATTGTAATAATTTGTCGATAATTACGGGAGAATAACTAATTATGGAATACCTCGGGAGCTTTTCACCAAAAATTATGTAACTAAATTAAATAGCTTTGTAAAAAGCAATGCCTGTACTAATGCAACGTACCATCACATAAAATAAACTATTAAATTATGTGTCAGGAGACTACAAAGCTATGCTTTTACAAATAAAAGCGAAACTACATGCTAAATTCACACAGGACCGTTTCTTAAAAAACGTTACAGTTTTAGTAGGCGGTAATATAGCTGCTCAGATGATCGTCATTTGCGCTTCTCCCTTATTAACACGTCTTTATACTCCCGATGAGTTTGGTTATTTAGGTTTATTTATTTCACTATTAGCTCTATTAGCTTCTATTAGCTCCCTTCAATATGAAAGTACAATTACTCTTCCTAAAGATGATTTAGACGGGGCAAATATTGTTTTACTTTGTTTTGTTACCCTACTTGGAGTGGTATTACTTACTGCTGGTTCCTTACTGATCTTCACAGAACAAATTGCAGAATTATTTCAAGTCGAGGCTATTAAAAATTACTTATTTCTTTTACCAATAAGCCTTCTAGCCTTAGGTGGTAATAATATATTAAATAGCTGGGCAACAAGAAAAAAAAATTATGGACTAATCTCAACAACAAAGATTACTCAGGGTATAAATATGACGCTGGTTCAAGTTATTGGTGGAATGGTAATTAAGGGGCCATTGGGCTTAATGATTGGAGACGTGATTGGGAGAGCCGGTGGAAACGCCCGTTTTATTAGGTCAACCTATAGAGAAGATTGGCAAATCTTTAAGCAAATAAAGTGGAAGAAAATTATGAAAATGGCCAAAAGGTATAAAAAATTCCCAATCTATTCAAGCCCTGCTACGTTGTTTAGACAAGTCTCCTTAGAGTTACCCTTCCTGGTACTAACAGGTATATATGGACCAAGTATCGGAGGAGGGTTTATCTTAGTACAACGAGTACTTGGCTTACCTTTGTTTCTGATTGGTCTGTCTATTGGTAACGTCTATCTCTCCGACGCCTCAAAGCTTGTTCATATAAATCCGGATCAAATTAAAAAGTTGTTTTGGAGTACTTTCCAAAAACTATTCATCATCATTGCGCCTTTGCTTTTCATTATTATCATTTTCGGTCCTACAATGTTTACCTTTATTTTTGGAAATGATTGGACGATTTCATCAAGTTATTTACCGATATTAGCAATCATGTACTCATTTCAGTTTTTATCTGCTCCTCTAGGTGTTACACTTTATGTTTTAGAAAGAAATGACTTACAAATTCTCAGAGAGATTATAAGAGTTGTTTTAATTGGAGGGGCCTTAATACTCGCATACATTTTTTCTTATACTCCTTTTCAAGCAATCATCGCAATCAGTGTTGCTGGGTCGATAGGGTTTATCCTATATGGTATATTTTCAATAGTAGCGATTCATCAATACCTACAACAACAAGGAATACCTGTAAAGGGAGAAACACCTATCTAATAAAAACAGCACAAACCTCCATGTAACTCATGGAGGTTTGTGCTGTTTTTATTTACATTTTACTAGGAATAGCAAATTTACTCTTAAGCCGCCTCTTTCCATGTTTAGCTAATGAAGACGGTATAAAAAATAAAGCAGGGAAAGGATCTTTTCTTGACCACAGTGCACCTTGAATTGGAGAGGATACCAGCATTTTTAAGTAGCGTGAAAAAATAAGCCACCAAGTCTCTTCTTTAATAGCACGAATGTCATTTAATAAGAACACCCAATAAACACTCTTTTTTTGTTCCGTAACCACCATTTTCTTTGGTTGGTTGATCTCTAATAAATCAACAAATGAACGATAAATAAAATTTGGATTCCATTTATGTAATAAGCCGGTCTGTAGGGGAAAACGTCCGTTTACTTCAATTAAATAGTACTCATGGGTCTTTGAACAATATTTATACTCAAATTCAGCAATTCCCTTATAGTCTGCTAGTTCCATAATTTTAGCACTACGTTTTGCTAAGTCAGGAATACTCTCAGTAACCATACAAGAAGCTGTACCAAAGTTTAATGGGAAACTACGTATCTTCTTAGCTTCATATCCAACCTCAATATTACCTGATTGCCCTCGATATAGAAGTAATGTATAAATAGTTTCTGTTTGTCCCTCTATCATTTGCTGAATGATATAACTTAGATTTGATTGTTTTAGTATATTTATAGTCTTTGTGATTTGGTCATCGTTATAGCAGATATAAGCTTTTTCAGGTATAAACGGCATAGTAGAAAATTTTCTATCATGCCAAAGGGGTTTTATAATCACTGGATAATCCTGTTCTGAAATGTCTTCTATTTGTTCGTAGGTCTTCGGGATTGGGAAAGAGTGCTGATTCATAAAGCCAGCGAGTTCCTCCTTATCAATGAGCCATTTATTTTTTTTTGATGCAGGAATTCCATACAAAGAACTCAATTCATCAAAGTTTGCAAGAATGATATCTAAATATTCATCGGTGTCTGTAAAGAGTGCAAGCTTGGCGGTAAGAAGTTCGGGAATTTTGTATAAAAGCTCTATTAACTCAGTCCTCGAGGTAATCTGTAAGAACACTGTTGAATACTTGGAATATTGATGAAACTCGCTCCCCACTAAAATGCACGGAACTTTTTGCTCACCCAATTCACGAATAATGGCGAGAGAACCTATACTTTCTGCAAGAATGACTGCTGCGTACCCTTTTGAATTAATATAATTAATCTTTTTTGGTGAGATCATGTATCCTTACCTCATTCTTTAGGATTCTATTTTTATGAAAGGTTGACAGAACACTTATTTTTTTAAACCCTTTTACAATTCCAGTCTTAAATAAATTTAAAACCTCAAAAATAAAAGGAAAAGGATCTTTCCAACTAAAGGTGTCATAAGAAACTATCTTTGGGTGATTAATGATCATACTCACAAGTTCTATTACCTTCTTCTTAAGAGGTTGTTTATCTAGTAAGAGAAATACCATGTGCTTGAGCTCTCCTACAATCCATTTTGAGTGATGATTGATTTGATATTCCTTGTTATATTTACTTTTTAGCTCGTCTATATTAAGTTTGTTAATAAATAAATCAACCATCATAAAAGGGAAGTCAACGCCTGAATTTACAGCCAGGTCCATAGAACCCCATGGGCGACCATTCACCTCCATAAAATAGGCATCCCCTTCTGAATGTCCCTTAAATTCAACCATTAGTATCCCTGTCCAGTTTAACTCCTTAATAATTTTCACAGAGGAAGCTAATAGTTCAGGATGCACATGTATAGAACGTCTTAGTGTACTCACACCACCATCAGCAGGGTATTCTCTTACTCTTTCATGGGCAAAACTCGAAAAAATTTGCCCATCCTTAGCTGCCGCAAAGATTCCAAATCCTTTTCCATCTATTTTGGATTGGAGTAGTGGCTGATGATCGTACTGACTAATTTCTATTAAAGCATTTTGTAATTCTTCCTGATTAGATACAAACTTCCGGAAACCATAGAACATAGAATCACCAACAAGAAAACGAGATTGTCTAGGTTTTACAACGATGGGGAATTGGAGATCATCTTGGAGTCCTACCTGGTCAATCACCTTCACATTACATAGAGTAGCCAAGTGGTTCATCTGTTCTTTATTTAATGTTTGTAAATAGGCGAATTTATCAGGTGCAATTAGCTGATGTTGTATTTCTTCATACAGAGATGAATGGTATATAGAAAACAATGTGGCATCATTACTAGGAAAGATAAAGTCTGGTTTTGTATCATCAATGATATTTCTAAGGCTTTCTATAAAAAGCTGATGACTATTTTCAGGGGAGGTATAGAGGAAAAATCCCTCAGAGAATGTTGAAAATCTGCATAGGTCTAATCTGCTTTCTCCTGCTAAAAGAATATGATATTTTTTATGTTTACCAATAGAACGAATCATGGATAATGTGTACCGCTTATTTGCATCTAGAAATAAAATTGTCTGTCTCATTGTAATCCCCTCATAGTTATCAAATATTAATTAATATGTTGAGGCAGGAAGTTACATGCTCCCTTAAAACAAAAAAATGTTTTATGGCAGGAAGTACAAATTGATAAAATTCCTTCATATAAATAGAACTAGTAATATATGGTAATGGGGCTGATCTCTTGGATAAGGACGAGTTTATATGGGAAATCATAAAAGCTTTAAATCTTAGTAACTTTAAATGGTGTATACCTAGTGGCTATCAAGAGCTGCCAAGGGTCAACTCTGATATAGATGTGATCGTTTCTGAGAAACCTATCATGGTTGTAAAATATTTATTGAACTATTTTGCAGGTAAAGATGTTGGTTGGAAGTTAGTACATTTACATAAGGGGAAAAACTGTTATTGTGTATTCGCAAGTGTAATGAATAATCAATTAGATTACTTATTTCTTGATTTATCGCAGCATTATTACTATCAAGGGAAAAAGGTGATTAGTGGAGATATCTTTCTAGAGAAGGTAGAGTTATTTAACCAAATACCAATACCCTCTGTTCATGTGGAGTTTATCTATATCTTTATAAAAAGAGTAGGTAAGCTTCAGATGACAGAAGAGCAATTTGCTAGGTTATCAGAATCATTCTACTTGGACCCCACAGGCTGTTTAAAAATGCTCAAACTATTTTGGAGTGATATTGAATCTAAACAAATAGAAGCTTTAGTAATGGAGAAAGACTACGAGGGTTTACAAAATGCCTTACCAGAATATAGAAATAGACTTTTAACGAAAAACCTTTTAAAACTTCTATCACTCTATTACTGCGACTATCAACTAAAACTGGTAAAGCTTATCAGACGTATATGGCACAGCCCTGGGCTAGAGGTCATTTGCCTAGGACCTGATGGAAGTGGAAAATCAACCACTATTAAGGAGATTGAAAGCTTTATTTCCCCTTTACTTAAAGTGAGGAAATACCATTTACGATCCTTCCCTTCTAAAGTTTACAAAGGAGACTCCATGACCAAAAAATCACCCTATGGAGAATCAAAGCAAAACAAACTGGTATCTATAGTAAAAATAGTCATATACTTTTTAACCTTTTGGTTTGGACGTGTATTCATAACAAACCCACAAAAACTACAGACACGAATGATCCTATTTGACCGATCCTACCACGATATTACAATTGACCCCTCAAGGTTCAGGTTAAATTGTCCAGCGTGGTTTACCAGATTAATAAGCACTGTTTTTCCTAAACCAGATCTCTTTTTTATATTTGATGCACCAACCGAAGTCATTCAAGCTAGGAAACAAGAGGTTTCTTATGAAGAGACAGAACAGCAGCGTATAAATTATTTGGCGTTTGCTGAAGAAAATAGAGATACAGCATTTATTATTAATACTGAGGATGGGCAAGGGGATACGTTGGTTAGGGTAATGAATATACTATTTTGTTATATGGAAGATCGGGAGAAGGTTAGGTTGAAAGTGGAATGATCGAACTCCCTACTTACGGCTTTATTATTATTTTTTAAACTTCTATTTAGTTTACCTAAAACAAGTGTAGAGGTAGCCAAATTTGGTTACCTCTTATTCCTTTTCCATATGTTAATAACTTTGCGAAATAAAACACCATGCTATTTTACCTGAGTATAAGACTTTAGGTGTTCAATATAAAATATAAGTTGTTCTATATACAGAACTAATATATAATATTTTTAATAAATTAAGTTTCTATTAAATATTCTGAGGAGGAAAATACTTGTCTATAGTTCACATGGATGAAAGGGCTAAATTAATATATTTTACTCTTTTGTTCTTTCTTGTAATATACCCTTTTAATTTCTTTGTAGTAGATGGTTCAGGAGAAATGGTACACACTTTCTATAAGCTTATTACGTTATATATGTTTATAACCCTACTGTGGGCAGTGTACCTTCTGAGGTGGATTAGAACAAAAAACTCTATTGAAAATAACCTTACAACGGCAGAAAAGAGTATTGGCCTTTTTCTAATAATTTTAATTCTTTCTACCATGTTCTCAGTAGATCTCACAACTGCAGTTGTTGGGACTTTTCATAGATTCGAGGGGGTATTGAGTTTATTTTCATATCTGTCTCTTTTCTTCTTCACCTTTCGCTTTATACAAAATAAAAATCATATAAAAATACTTTACATAATCGGTTTTTTATCACTGTTAACATCTTTATATGGTGTTTATCAATATTATACTCCTCATATATTTAAACAGAATTTAACTAGAACAGAATCTTTTTTCGATAATCCTAACTTTTATGGTGCCTATCTTGTTTTAATGTTATTAGTTACTTCAACCTTGTATTTACTAAATAATACTTTAAAAATTAACACCATTTTGCTCCTTGTTAATTCCATATTATTTCTCAGTCTCCTATACACTCAAACACGTAGTGGTTGGCTCGGAATTGGATTTGGACTTATTTTTATCACTTTATTTATTGTGAAAAATAAAAAATATTTATGGAAGAGATGGACAGTCCTACTTTTAAGCTTCTTAATCATTTTCGCTTTTGTTAACTTATCAGAAAATAATGCATACTTATCAAGGTTCTTATCGATTTGGACTGATAGTAGTCAGATCCTATCTGATGAGGAGGATAAAGGGCATAGTGGTTCTGGTAGATGGTATATTTGGAGTGAGTCCTTACCATTAGTAAAAGATTACTTTTGGTTAGGATCAGGTCCCGACACTTTTGGGATTGTGTATCCTAAAGATACTGTTTTTAAAGGCTTAACAGTTGATAAGGCTCATAATGAGTACTTACAAATTGCCGTCACACTTGGGGTTCCTGCCCTATTGGTGTATTTCTTTTTTATCTCTCATGTGCTTTTAACAGGTTTAAAAGCAGCATTAAGGACAGAAGGTGAAAGCCAAATCCTTTTGTTTGGCTTACTGGCAATTTGTATAGGTTATTTGACTCAAGCATTTTTTAATATCAGTGTGATCACGGTAGCCCCATTCTTTTGGGTTATATTAGGTATTCTCTATCATAGATCGGTGACCTTTTTAGCGGCTGTTCCTTTAGCAACTATTACTTCTAATAAGAATTTTAGTGTTTAAATGGGTACCAATTAGTTAAAACTCATTTGAGAAAAAACACCAAAAAATTTAAGACCCTAAGCTTATGAGCTTTGGGTCTTTAGGTATTTGATGATTAAATCAGGTAAGTGTATTTAGAAAGAAGAAACCGCTCAGGATTTGAAAGCTAAAAAAACGTTAACCTAATATCCCCATATTAAAATACTCGGATATCCAACTCTAAAGAGTCCTTTCCGAGTATTTTAATGTTCAAAGTTTATAAACCACCATTTACAAAAAGATATATGGCAAATGGTCCGAGAATTACGATAAACAAAGAAGGAAATATAAAGAATATCATTGGAAATAGCATCTTTACTGGTGCTTTCATAGCCTTCTCTCTTGCTTTTTCTCTTTGATACTCTCTTATTCGTTTTGTTAATGATTTAAGCACTTTTCCCATTCCAATTCCCAGCTGCTCTGCCTGAATAATGGAGGTAATAATACTTTGAAATTGTTCAGATGGAACTCTACTTCTCAACTCATAGAACGCATCTTTTCTAGATTTCCCCAGTCTCATATCCTCTAACGTTGTCATAAACTCTTCTGATAGAGGGCCCTTAAACTGTTTACAAACTTTAGTCAAAGCTTGATCAATCCCCATTCCTGCCTCTATTGTTAAGGTCAACATATCAAAGAAGTCAGACATTGTTTTTTCGACAGCTTTAATTCGATCTTTTTTCTTTCCATCTAAATAAAAACTTGGATAAATCGCCCCAATACCACCTAAAGTAACCGCAAAAAACACAACATTCAACTTGTTTTCAGCACTTGGAAAAAATAAAAACAATAATAAGGCGGATATTCCTATCGCTAAACTAACCTGTACTACTCTAAAGTCAATGGGGGTCCAATTAAAGGGCCTGCCCGCATCACGGAGCCTCTGTTCTAGTTCCCTGGTGGAATGCTTTGGCATTCTTTTAGTGACCTCTACACGTATCTTCATTATAATGGGGGCAATAACTCTTTTATATAGTAGCCCGTCCTTTTTACTTTCGCTTTTCTTATCATGCTTATGATTAAAAGAAAGGACATTGGTCCCATAGTACGCTACAATTCTACGTTCTACTTCAATGTCTTTTTTATAAATTAATAGTAAGATCCCTACTATTACTAGTACAGAGAAAACAAAAGTCGAAACTATAAAGAAAATGCCTTCCAATGGTTACACCTCTATTTTAATAATCTTCTGAATAATGAGCCATCCGAGTAAAATGAATAAGGAACCTGCTCCAAGAACAATCCATCCGATTGGATGTAAAAGAATGGGGCTAAAATAGTCTGGATTTACAAAATTCAAATACAACCCAACCCCTACCGGTAGCAGTGTAACAATCCAAGCTGACATTTTCCCTTCAGCGGTAAGGGTATTTAATTCTTCTTTTACTCTAATCCTTCCTCTTATTGTTTCTTGCATCGTTTCTAGTAATTCAGCCAAGTTTCCTCCACTGGTACGTTGGATGAGTAGTGCATGAATGACCATTTCTAATTCCTTGTCTGGCAGACGCTTTGCTAAATACATAAAAGCAGTCTCTGTTGTAATCCCATAATTAATATCACGAATCGTTTTATCAAACTCAGGGCCTATTGGGTCAGGCATTTCCCTACCAATTAGTTGCATAGCTTGCATAAAACTAAAACCCGCCCGCATCGAGTTCGCCATAATCCCTAAAGCTTCTGCGAGTTGATTTGCACTTCTTGTCAATCTCCTCTTTCTTTTTTGACTCACATAGAATTTAGGAGCCAAAAATCCAATGATTCCTAAACCCAGGCTATATAAAACACTTAGACCAAGTAATAACGGTACTATAAAAGATAGAAGTGAAACAATAAGTCTTAGCACAAAAAATTCTTCTGCTTTTATTGCCATACCCGCTTGTTCTAATGTTACTTGCATTTCTCTTACATACTTTACTTCTTTAAACTGCTCTCCTAAGTTAGATACAAGACTTTTTTCAGCCTTTTGTTTCGTCTCTTTTTCGTGGACAGTTTCCTGGACCATACGTGGTATATATTTTTCAAGACGAGACTCAATTCTTCTATATCTTTTGGTAAGTAAAGAAAATAATAAATAAAATACAAGTGTAGTAATGATTAAGGACAAAGTTAATGTGACAACAAGGTTTTCCGCCATATTACCACTCCTCAGTGAACATAGAGGATGGAAGCTTTATTCCATTAAGCTCAAATGCATCCATACAATAAGGCCTAATTCCTGTTGAAACCAATTTCCCTTGAATTTTACCGTCTATTGAAACACCAGATTCTTTAAATACAAAGAGATCCTGTAGAACAATAACATCACCTTCCATACCAATTACCTCGGTAATATGTGTTATTTTTCTAGTACCATCCTTCAATCTGTTCTGCTGGATAATGAGATCTATAGCTCCTGCAATTTGTTCACGGATAGCCCTTACTGGCAAATCCATTCCTGCCATTAACACCATTGTTTCTAAACGAGAAAGTATATCACGTGGCGAGTTGGCATGTCCTGTCCCTAAGCTTCCATCATGACCAGTATTCATGGCCTGTAGCATATCCAAAGCTTCAGCACTCCGAACCTCTCCTACTATAATGCGATCGGGTCTCATACGAAGTGAATTTCTAACAAGATCACGAATGGTAATGGCACCTTGTCCTTCAATATTTGCAGGTCGTGCCTCTAAAGATACAACATGTTCCTGAGACAGTTTAAGCTCTGCAGCATCCTCAATAGTTACAATTCGCTCATCATTCGGGATAAAGGCCGATAATACATTTAATGTAGTTGTTTTCCCAGAACCTGTTCCCCCACTGATAAATAAGTTTAGACGAGCCTTAACACAGGCATCTAAAAATTGCGCCATTTCTCGTGTCAATGTGCCAAACTGAACTAAATCATCCGCCGTAAAAGGAGTCTGTGAGAATTTACGAATGGTAATCGTCGGTCCATTCAATGCTAAAGGTGGAATGATGGCATTAACACGTGATCCATCAGGCAGTCTTGCATCCACCATAGGTACACTTTCATCAATTCTTCTTCCCAGTGGTGACACAATTCGCTCAATTACCCTAGTTACATGGTCATCATCACGAAAACTAACATTACTTTTATAGAGCTTTCCTTTTTTTTCATAATAAACATCAAGAGGACCATTTACCATGACCTCTGTTATGGATGGATCTAATAGTAGAGGGGTAATCGGTCCGTAGCCTGTCAGTTCACTTTCCACTGAGCTTAATAGAATGTTCTTTTCTTCGAAGGTTAAATATTCCCCTTCATTGTCAAAGAAGGGCTCCACTAACTCTTTTATTTTTTCTTTCAAGTTTTGCTCGTTAATGGTTGGGTTATTCTTAATTTCATCCACTAAATAATTGTGAAGTTTATTTTCAAGGTCAATATCAACAGTATTTCGCTTAGGTTTAACTTCTTCCTTTAAAACAGTTGAGGAGGGGGAGTCTGTTACAGCTGTCTCTCCCCCAAGTCTTCTTAATAAAGCCATTTAAATTCTCCTATCTTGAAAGTATTTCAACCTTCTCCTTGATGCTAGAATCTTTACTTTTATTCGTAACCTTATCATCCATTAGTTTTTTTGCAATTACCTTAATATTCTTTGAAAATGGGTTTCTAGGGTTTGTAAGAACAAACGGCTTCCCTTCGTTGACCGACATAACAATCTGTTTTTCCTTGTTAGGAACTCGAGAGAAAAGTTTTTTACCTAGAATCTTTTCAACCGTCTCTGGTTCGATCCCCTTAACTTTATAAGCCCGATTTAGAATCACTTTTATTTTATCTTTAAGCCCTAAGGAATCTAATGTATCCACGTATATCTTCGTGTTTTTTATAGTGGGTAAATCCATAAAGGTAGTCACCAAAATGTCAGTTGACATTTCTAAACTGATAATACCAATCTCAGATAGATGTACTGGAGTATCAATAAGAACTACATCGTAGCTCTCTTGTATGTCTAGTAAAATGGCACGTATATGATTTTCATTAATGGCCTCAGCAAACTCAGGGCGAAGAGGAGCAGGTATGATGTCTACTCCGGATTCATGCTGTTGAACAAACCTAGATATGTCTCTATGTGCATTACCATATTGTTCTTTCGTCCATTCATAAATCGTTCGTTTTGGTTTAATATCGCAGAACATCGCAACATCACCAAATTGAAGGTTAAGATCTAGAATGACTACTTTATACTTTTGTTTAGCTAATTCAGCCGCAAGATTGACAACAATGGTGGTTTTACCCACCCCACCTTTCGTACTGCAAACCGTAATTGTACGTTTCTCTTTCAATTCTTTAACTTCTTCTACTTGATTTTGAGCTTTTTTAAGTTCCCAAACCGCCCTTTCCATTACCTCAACGGTTTCATGCTGGTCAGCAGATATAAATAGAACGTCCACAGCCCCTGAACGAATAGCTAACCTTAAATCTAACTCCTCTTCACGCCCTACCAGGACAATTCCAACATTGGGATACGTGAAGTTTAGCTTTTTACAAAGTTCATATATATTACTGCTTGAATTTGCTTCTATAAAGACAACCGTATGTTCGTTTTCCTTAATATTCTTTTTTATATCTCCCATTTCTTGAATCGTGGTCAATGGATACTTTAACTCATCAGCAGCCTGTTGAATTTGAGTAATAACATTTAGATGATTTGTATAATAGATCACCCTCGTTTTCATTTAACGAAACACCCCTTCATGTAGAGCATCTTCGTGGATGTGAGTTTTTTCCTTCTGAACCATATCATCGCCTTCTCCTCTAAGCATTAAATAAAGCGTATCTCTGGTAGCAAAGCCTAAGGCTAGGCCTTGTGTAGGATTAACCTCTAGCGTAACAAGTGCATATCTAGCAGCTTCTTCCTTTGTGTCAGCAGCATGGCCAATCGCTAATACCTTTACATTTTGTAAAAGTAAAGTAGCAGCTGCATGTTGATTAGGATTCTTTTTTTCTGTCTCTTCAGTTGGTGGCTCCATAATAGAAACTAGATCCACAAATGCACCTGGTTTTAAAAACCCTGATACACCATTAACTACATTCACCTCTATAGAAATTCCTCTTTTACCCTTACCCGGAGGAATCATAAAGTTTGGTGCATCCTTATCGTCTTCAGTAGATAGAACCTCTGCTTCCGGTTCTACCGCAGATTCATTTGCCCCCTCCTGTCCAGCTTCTTCTACAGACTCATTCTGTTCCTGATCAGAGGTTACTTGTTGTGTAGTTCCTTTTGATAGATAGGTAAAGTAGAAGATTCCTGTTGCGATCATTCCAAAAACTATAGCAAATGTCCAAATCTTTTTTATACTCATGATTTCCTCCTGCAAATTCACTAGTCGACTAGCTTATATCCATATGCTCCATAATTTGTTTGGGCTGGAGAGCTATCTCCTCCAACGTTATAACTGATTAATTGTCCCTTTACCTCTGCTCCTTCACTTGATTCTGATACACTCACTAAGAAGAAGACAGCAAATCCGATCACTTCAACTTTTTTTATTTGGTTACCTGTTTCAAATTCAATAATCTTGTAGATAGGTACTGTAACAATTCTTTCACAATCCTCAGGATATGTTGCTGCATCATATGTTACATAGGAAGGACATGAACTAAGTCGATCTTTAATTCCTTGCTTAGTAGGACCGACCATATTACCAGTTTGCGTCTCTAGTTCCATTCCAACTTTTACTTCCACATTAGAACCGTTTTTAAGATCATCTCTGTATTTATCTCCACCAGTCCCTGTCAATACAAGTGGTCCCGTATTACCAGATCCTAAATTGTTGGCACCATCACATCCAATACTTGTACTAGTAGGGTCTGATGGCTTTGGAAGCTTTAACGTTATCTCTGTACAGTTCTTCCATAAGTCATAATCTACATGTTGGATTCCCAGTGGTATAACACCTCTACCTGATGTCATGGGATTTAATTCAACCTTTGCAGTTGCAATGACATCCTGATCATTAAATCCAAGTACTTTTGCAAATGTAAATTTTACATTTTCTTTGGTTGTCACCCTAACCCATTTTTTATTGGGATCAATTTCAACTTTTACCTCATCAACAGTTGGTCTATTCTTGTTTGCTGTGTTCGTAGCTTCAAGTTCTGCCTTTGTAGAATCTAATGGGAGCTCTTGTGCAGCAGCTAATGCTGCGGCATCTGCAGCCTTTTGCAACCTACTCTTCTCTGTATATAAGGACCCTCCATCAACAGTTAGAGCCGTAAAGCCCATTAAACCAACTAGTGCGAATGCCACAATAATCAGAACTCCACCTGATTCATTATTTAAAAATGTTCTAAACTTAAACATCATTCTTCTCATATCACTCCACCCTCATCACAGTTTCATCAATTAAATTAAAAGGAGGAACTAAACCTCCAATTATAGGAGTTAGATAGTTAACACTATGGGAAACTACAACTTTTACATAGGATCCTCTAGAAGGATCCGGATCAAATGTAACGCTAACATCTGATGATGTAAGTAGACCTGATGAAGTATCAACTGCCTTATTTACTGCTAAGGTTACATCTTTGCCAACACTAGCCTCTCGTGCCGCTTCCCTTCCTGAATGATCGATCGTTAGATATGCGTGGAATATTCTTCCGAAATCTACAATACCAAATAAGAGAAGTACTAATATCGGTAGGCATAATGCGAGTTCAACCATAGCAGCTCCTTTTTGAGATTTCACAGTAAACTCCCCCATTTAATTGCCATTATAGTCCCGATACAAATTGCAATTCCATATGGAAATGACATATCTTTGGAAGAGCTTTGTTGTATAGTTCCTGCATTCCCTCCAAATAATGCAAAAGTAAAGAACATATATCTAAAAGACTGTGTCAGTCCCATTTTTTTTACTATTAAAAAGAGTGAAATTAAACCACCAATTATTGCTGTATATAAGAAGGCGTGAAATACAAAAGTAGCACCTTTCATGGCACCAATTGCAGCCATTAACTTGACATCCCCTGCCCCTATTCCGCCTCGTAAAAACGGTATTAAAAATAAACCAAACCCCAAAAGAAATCCTTTACCACTAAATAAAAAACCTTCAAGTCCGCTAATGTATAGGTTCAACATAAATCCTATTACAATCCCAGGTAATGTTACTATGTTCAAAATTTTTCTATTTTTCAAATCGGTATATAAAGAAACTAGTAAAATTACAATGAGTACAAAATTGATCATATTTATCTCCCATAGCTTTTCTTTTGTTATATTTAAAGAGAGCTTAATAAAGCATAGAAACTTTTTAAAAATGCCCCGCTAACAAAGCGAGGCATACAGATTATTTGCTTAATTGTGTTCCTACCTTGTTAAATAAGCCGTTTACTTTTTCACCTAGGAAACCTGCTCCAACTGCAGCAACCACAGCGATTAAAGCTACGATCAAACCATACTCAACCATTGTAGCTCCTTCTTCTTCTACTACTAATCTCTTTAACATTTCTTTCATTTTAAATTCCTCCACCTTGTTTATAATTTTTATATATTGAATGTTTAACCATCAATTTTATGATTGCTGTTAGCGACTATGTAAGAATTATTGATTAAACATTTAATACCTAGTTTAATTTGTTCGTTTTAGTGAACAAGTTATAACCTGATTATAGTTCTATATTAAGAACAGGTCAATACTTTTTAAAAAACTTTTTTATTTTTTTTCATAGATTTCAAATCCCCCTTATAAACCCTCTACGATCTTTACTTACGTTGCAAACTTACTTTATCACCGATATCTACATCCTTATCTAAAGGTTCAGAAGTAATGAAGTCTAATTCTTCCGTTAGTACAGTTAGATGTTCACTACCAATCTCCATTACAATACCCTCAACTGTAGGTTTAACCGATTCATTATTATTCATATCTAACCTCCAATATTGTTCTTTATATGAATCATATAAAGCCACTGAATTCATTTCTTATAAAGAACAAAAAGTGCGTAAAAAACCCCTTCAAATCAATTAAAAAGAATATGATGCCTTTCTAAGTTTATAACATAATTTAGTTCACTAATTCCCCCACCAACACAAACCTCTCAGGCGCAGGACCAACAAATTCAAAAGGATAACAAGTAATGAGCGTTAACGTAGCCTTATCATACGGAACAATAACAGTCCGATCATCTTTATCTACTATTCTCTGACCGGTTATTTTATAGGTGAAGGTTCCAGCTACAGTCTCAACGATGATCATATCCCCAGTCTCAATTGTTCCTAGGTCTTTAAACACTGTGTCTCGGTGTCCAGCTAAAACTGTGTTGTCTGATTCCCCTGGTAAAACACTACCTATATAATGCCCTACACCTTCAGCTAATTCCGGCTGGTCAGTTCCATGAATAATAGGGAATTCTTGATTAATCTTTGGAATGGTGATCTTCCCAAATACTTCTCCTACTTTTGGTGGATGTGGATATAGGATAGTAGTTTCTTTTGATTGATCCTTTTTATGTAAGTCAATAATCTTTTCCTCCTCAAATGCTGAAATTGGAGATTCAATGTTGTATGTCTCTTTTTTTTGTTCCCATTCTTCTAATGCTGCATTTACTGTAGTATTTGATATGTATATCTGATAGGCAGAAAAGCAAACAAAAAAAAGGGAGAGGAGGAAGATCAGTTTAAAAAGTCCTAATGCCTTTTTATTCATAATCTACCCCTCAAATATAGTGTTTAGTCTATTTATCCATTCCTTCTTAATCCAATAAGAAGTGGAATGCTTGAACCGATTAAAATCGTGCCACTTATTAATAACAAATTGAGCCAATTGCTTGCTGTGTCTGGCATTTGACCACCACTAATAGTTTTTGAAACAGGAGTTGTATCTGGCTCTTCCTGCTCTGTAGGTTCATCAGGTGTTACCGGGTCTGCCGGTGCATCCACTGGATCTGTCGGTGGATCCACTGGGTCTGTCGGTGGGTCCACTGGGTCTGTCGGTGGATCCACTGGGTCTGTCGGTGGGTCCACTGGGTCTGTCGGTGGATCAACCGGTGGGTCCACTGGGTCTGTCGGTGGGTCCACTGGGTCTGTCGGTGGCTCCACTGGGTCTGTCGGTGGATCAACCGGTGGGTCCACTGGGTCTGTCGGTGGATCAACCGGTGGGTCCACTGGGTCTGTCGGTGGGTCTACTGGGTCTGTCGGTGGGTCCACTGGGTCTGTCGGTGGGTCCACTGGGTCTGTCGGTGGATCCACTGGGTCTGTCGGTGGGTCTACTGGATCTATCGGTGGATCCACTGGATCTGTCGGTGGGTCTACTGGGTCTGTCGGTGGGTCCACTGGTTCTTCTGGTTCTTCTATTGCTTCTACTGTAATCCAATAACTTAACGATCCGTTACCTTCCCTTCCAGCATAATCACTTGCAGGTGAAAAAGTTTGGTGCGAACCATCAGTCTTTATTACATGAATAGCAGTTATATATGGTTCGTTTATATCTATTGGTTGAACTGCAGAATAAAGGTCTGAACTTCTTCTATTTAGTTGAAGATTCTCTGATGTCTCATAATTAACAGTAACCGTTGAAATATATTCACTACCTGCAAGAATATGAACATGAATATGATCATTTTTTGCTTCACTTGTCTTAACAAGAGGACTAAAGAAGTTTCCCGCTATAAATAGGAAACCAATTAATAGGATTTTTACCTTCATGCTTTCACCTCCGAAATTAGATCGTCACTAAAAACGATCAGAAAAGAACACTCTTTCACTATTTAGAAATGTATTAATGACTCTCAATTCTTAATAAAGAACAACAAAACATACTTTAAGACATTCTCTTTCTAAATCTATGTAAATTATCAAAAGAGAAATTAAACACTATTCTCAACTTCTTCTTTTATTGAATACAGCATATTCTTAAATTGGGTGAATTCCTTCTCACTGATCTCAATTTTTGATAATTCATGAATTACATTATGTATTTTCTCGTCGATAGAATCTTTATTTCTGACCTTTAATTCGTATAACAATTCATTCATGGGTATTTCTAAAGCATTTGCTATCTTTTTTACGATTGTGACACTAGGATTAGTTTGTTTACCTCTTTCTATAAAACTTAAATAAGATTTGGAAATTCCAGTAATCTTAGCAAGTTTATTTAATGAAAGGCCCTTTTGTTCTCGGATTTCTCTAACCCTGTTCCCCTCCATCGCAACCTCCTCCCTTCCTATATGATCTATGCCTACTCAGTACGCTATTACACATATGTTCTTATTAAAGAACGATAATAAAAGTATAACTGCTTAGCAACAAAAAAGAAAGGGAATATTCTTTATAAAGAACGTATAATAATTAGTTACATGAAATGATAGTTAAAGAACCTAAAACTAAATAATTTAATTAGTAAAGAAATGGAATATAAATCATGAATATCTATAAACATATTAATAAATTAATAGACATTAAAGAGTTATGTATAGAAGAGTTAAATCAACCTAAATAGATAAAAGTTGGGACAAGGTTCCTGTCCCTCCGTCCCACTTATCACAGAGAGGAATAAGAACGAATGAATCACTTCTATCAGGAGTCTTATATAAATCACTATTTTATAAAATTAACTTGGATTACGTTTGCTCTTAGTGGTTGGGTAACGATGGAGCCTGCTCCTTTTGATTTGCTTGTTCTGATTCTATTGGTCGTATGCTGTTTTACTTGTTATTTGAAGTTTGGGCCGTTTATGATTCTTCCACTTATTCTAGTTTGGACTTTCTTGTTATGTAATTTGTTTTCTATGTTCTTTATGAATAACTTTTCTTCGAGTGTACATTACTTTCTAATCACTGTTTATCTAGCTGTATTTTGGCTAATGGTAGTGGGGTTATTAAATAAGGATAGCGAACGGATTAGTTCGGCGATTCTGTATGGATATGTTTTTGCTGGGGTTAGCTCCGCTTTAATTGGAATTCTAGCTTATTTTCATCTTATTCCTTATTCAGAATCCTTCCTCTTGTTTGATAGAATAAAAGGTTTGTTTCAGGATCCAAATGTGTTTGGTCCATTTTTAGTCCCGGTTGCTATGCTTTCTATTTTGTTTATAGAATCCTCTTCCACTAAAAAGAAAACAATCCTATGGATGAGTATTTTTGTGTTAACTTCAGCTGCTGTTTTTTTAAGCTTCTCCAGAGCGGCTTGGATTAATTACTTTGTGTCATTTAGTGTCCTGTTGGGTCTTTGGATTGTATTAAGCCAGAACCAATGGACTTTCATAAAAAGAGCATCATATTTTGTTGGCATTCTGTTCATTTTAATGATTGGAGCACTTGTGGTAATGAATATCCCCTCTATTCACTCGATGTTTGAAACGCGACTTGGTTTACAAGGGTATGATGAAGACCGTTTTTCCACCCAACTAAATGTACTGGAAACTTTAATTCAACGGCCGTTTGGCATCGGTCCTGGACAATCCGATTCAATATCCGGTTATTCACCACATAGCTTATATGTAAGAGTTCTTGGTGAAAATGGAATTTTAGGTTTTGCGTTATTCATTTTGTTTCTTTTTATCACTTGGCTTCGCTCTCTTTATCTCGCAATCTCAGATAGAACGGCAATTGCACTTTTATGTACAGCTTGCTTATTAGGTCTATTCATAAACAGTTTAGTGATCGATACCTTACACTGGAGACACTTTTGGTTATTGCTAGCCATTCCCTGGATGCCTATTAGAAAAATAAAGTCATCTAACGAGGAGGAGTAAGATGAAGAAAAAGGTTCTATTTGCTGCTACTGTTTACACCCATTTGGCACATTTTCATATTCCCTTTATACAGCAGTTTCAACAAAAGGGATTTGAAGTCCATGCCATTGGAAATCCCAACGAAGGGGGAAAGGAAAAGATTGAGGGTTTAGGTGTAATCTGCCATACCATTCATTTTTCAAGATCTCCTTTTAGCATTGGCCACCTTCGGGCTTCTAGAGAGCTAAAAACGTTATTTAATAACTACTCATTTGACCTCATTCATGTTCATACACCAATTGCTTCCTTCTTAGTGAGATATTTTGCAAAACAATATAATCAGGGTCCTGTTTTATACACGGCCCATGGCTTTCATTTCCATAAAGGTTCCTCTCTATTAAACTGGTTCTTGTATTATCCTGTTGAAAAAACTGCTAAAAAGTGGACAGATGGATTAATTGTTATTAATGAAGAAGACTACCAGCTTGCCCAGAAGATGGGCTATACTCCTGGTCAAAACCTGTTTATTACACATGGTGTTGGAGTTGATTTAACTCACTATAATAAAGGAGTTACACCCTTAATCAATATTAGAAAAGAACTAGCTATACAGGATGATGATGTGGTCATCACCTGTGTGGCCGAGTTTTCAATCAATAAGAATCATGAATTACTAGTTTCCGCTTGGAAAAAGCTACTAGTAAAACATGACCATATTCACCTACTCCTTGTTGGTACAGGTAGTCAGGAACAACATGTGCGAGCCATCGTACAAGAAGAACAGATTCAGCATGTGCATTTTCTCGGCTATCGACATGATGTGCATCATATTCTAAAATGCTCTGATGTGATTACATTAGTTTCAAAACGGGAAGGTCTGCCTAAGTCAATTATGGAGGGAATGGCCTTGGGCCTACCAGCTATAGTAACAAACGTAAGAGGCTCTAGAGACTTAGTGAATCATACTCAAAATGGTCTACTTACAAATGGTGAAGTTACTAATCTTGAAGAACATCTAAGTACCTTAATAGAAGATAAAGCGACTAGACAGAGAATGGGAAATGAAGCACTTCTAAAGGTGAAGAATTATTCTGTCGATCATGTGTTATCAGAACTAGACCAGATTTATGAACGTTTTTTACAACATAATGTGAAGGTGATTAGTTCATGATCTACACAATGAGAAAACTTATAAAGCTATTTTTTCTACCTTTTGGATATGTGTATCAAGCCATTTCAAAAAGTCAAAATCAGGTAGTCATTCTTATGTACCATCGAGTCAATGATCATGTCCAAAAAGAGTTGTCCGTTCCTGTAAAGAATTTTAAGTGGCAAACGAACTATCTAAGGAAAAAGAGATATAATGTTATATCAATGGATGAGCTAGTACATAGACTAGAAACAAATACCTTATCAGGCAAATATGTAGTCATAACCTTTGATGACGGATATGCAGATTTCTATGAAAATGCTTTTCCTGTTTTAAAAGAGCATCATCTTCCATGTATTCATTATTTAGCTACTGGTTTTATTGATACCGATAAAGTGTATTGGTGGGACGAAGATCTTGAGGAAAACCAGTTAATGACGTGGAAACAGGTAGAGGAACTAAATAAAGAAGAAATTATGTCATTTGGTGCTCATACTGTCAATCATCCAGATTTAGATACGATCCCTGAAAGGGAAATGGAGGAAGAACTGATAGGTGGCAAAACCATCTTAGAAGATAGATTAAAGAAAGCAGTCATACACTTCGCTTATCCAAGAGGAAGAGCAGATGAGCGATCTATAGAATTAGTCAAAAGAATCTATAAAACAGGTGCATTAATTTTTAATGGACAGCCTATAAAAAAAGAAAATACCTCTATAGATTTCTCTGTCCTAAAACGAGTACCAGTGCAATATAGTGACGGGAATATTTTATTTATAGCAAGACTGAATGATTGGTTAGTAATAGA
The DNA here is from genome assembly GCF_011008845.1 of Bacillus mesophilus. Lineage (GTDB taxonomy): Bacteria > Bacillota > Bacilli > Bacillales > SA4 > Bacillus_BS > Bacillus_BS mesophilus. The sequence goes on from NZ_JAAIWM010000003.1 coordinate 296,706, forward strand.
GGAGCTCTTAAGAAAGATTGCAAAGCGCTTAAAAAAATAACTATGAAAATAAAAAACTCCTAGGAGCAATCCTAGGAGTTTTTATATGCATGGTTAGATTCTTTTAATAGACTAAGTTTTTTCTTAAACAATAGCGGTGGGTGAATATGAAAGGCGATACCATTCAGTACATTCCTTGCATTATTATTATAAAATGTCGAATAGCTATGATTATGCTTTTTATTAATATAAGCAAACGCATTTTGTAATAGAAATGGACGATTCTCGGTATCATGAGCATCTGACGCAACAAGATGAACAAGATTATGTTTGATTAGTAGGTTAGTAAACTTTTTCATATTATGATGCCCCTTAAATAATAAGCTTCGGGCTGATATTTGTACCAATGCCCCCTTTTGAACAAGAGTAGCTAGTTTGGTAGGATCACGCCTAAATTCAGTATTTCGCTCAGGATGTGCCAAAATGGGGATGAAACCATGTAGCTGCATGTCAAAAAAGATTTGCTCTGTATACATAGGAAGATGATGATTAGGTAGTTCGATTAGTACATATTTCTTCGTATCATTTAGAGTTAGAACATTTTCTCCCGTTAGTAAATCATCTACTATTTCTGGATATAGATGAATTTCATTTCCTGCAGAGATCAAAAGAGGGATTTCCTCCCTTTGTAAAAGTTGATTGAGGTGAAGCACTTTCTCCTTAACAACTTCTGGTTCTGGTTCATACCGATCCTTTCGATAATGCGGAGTAGCAATTACATGCGTAATCCCTTGCTTAACAGCTGTCATGGCCATGCGAATTGTTTCATCCACAGTCCCAGGTCCGTCATCAAGATCCCATAGTAGATGATTATGAATATCAATGTTCATCCCTGTACTCCTCCTCTCGCTTAATAGTAATAAGGCATTGTCTTCACCTTTTTGTCATTGATGACAACACCAAGTAAATTCGCTCCTGCATTTTTCAATCTTGCTAAACATTTTTGTGTGACTGGATAGCGTGTTTTCTTTGCATTAACGACGACAAGACACCCATCCGCTAGAGGAGATAAAATGGCTGTATCTGAAACAAACATAGGTGGACTATCAATAATAATGACGTCGAAAAGCTGCTTTAGTTCTTTGAAAAAACCACTCACTTCCTCTGTAGTAAGAGTCTGTGAAGAATATGGAGGAATAGGTCCGGAAGTGATGATTGATAGGTTGCTAATTTCACAATGTTGTATACATTCTTCTATCGTTAAGTTTCCCTTTAATATAGAGGTAACTCCTCGTTGATTGGAAAGATGGAAGGCATAATGCCCGGATGGCCTTCGTAAATCCATATCAACATAGACAATTCGCTTTTTACTTTTCGCCAAGACAATTGCTAGGTTGGCGCTTGTCATTGACTTTCCTTCAGATTGATTAGGACTCGTAACTAGTATGGTTTTTCCATTCGGTTCTTTAGCCAATTTGAGGTTGGCAATAATATTTTGATAAGCTTCCATATTAATTAATTGATTTTTACATCTAGGAATGAGCTTGTAAAACAATTCATTGTGTGCGCTCAATAAGGCACTTTCTTTTTTAAGTTTTTTATTTTTAATTGACGGAATTTCTCCCAAAACAGATAGATGAAGAAACTTCCTTACCTTCTCCTCTGTTGCTAAGGTTGTATTAAAATATTCCTTAATAAGCACTACCCCTAGTGAAAAAAAGATTCCTAAAAACACACTAATCACTATATTAATGATTGGCTTTGGTGAGACAGGGTCAACTATAGATGGAACTTTCGCAGGGCTTAATATATGAACATTATCTAGATTCATTAGCTGGATTGTTTGTTTTTGAAACTCAATGGCAATAGCATTAGCTGCTTCAACCGCAAATCCTAAATCCTCGTCTCTAACCATAATTGAAAACACCTGTGTATCATCAAGAGCTCTAATTGTCACCTTATCTAATAAATCATCAAGCTGAATATCTCTACTTAACGTTTGTATGACAGGTTCCAATATCGTTGGACTTTGAATGATGACACGATAGGTTTCCACTAACTTCAAGCTCGAATCAATCTCTCCTGGAGTAGGTGTTTCGACCCCATCCCCATTTTTCATTGTGACTAAAATATCACTTTTTGCTTCATAAACAGGGGTAATTAGGTAAAAACTCACCGCTGCTGTAATACCAATTATCGATAAAGTCAATATTACGATTAACCAAGTATTACGTACTAGTAACAAGAGTAAATGTCTCACATCAAACGTCGTCTCCATATTCAAGCTCCTTATTCCAATAAAAATAGTGATATAACATGATATGAAGAAATATAAGATAGCATGTACACAAATTCCGAAATATTTTTTTCTTTTACATGAATTAACTGGTAAATTCCGCATAAATTCTTATAGGTATTTATAGAACAAAGGTCTTAGTTGATGAAACAAAAGTAGTAGTATTTATCTTTATCTATGGGACATAAAGGACTATGAGGAGGATTATTATGGAGAGAATGCCTAAAACACTGGGTGGTGAACCAATTGCTTTTCAAGCAAAGCCTTTTGAGATTGGAAAGGTAGATGGGATGATTAAGCGAGGATTTGATATCATCATCTCTGTTTTGCTGATTATTGTAACGAGCCCGATCACGCTGATATTACTTATGATGATCCCGCTAACATCTAAAGGTTCCTCCATTTATACTCAAGAGCGACTTGGCATAAATGGCATGCCCTTTCTAATTTATAAATTTAGAAGCATGATTGATGGAGCTGAAGTAAATACAGGACCTGTATTAGCGCTATCAAAGGACCCACGAATCACCAAAATAGGGGCATTCCTACGAGCCACACGACTAGATGAGTTGCCACAGCTCTACAATGTGCTCATAGGTGATATGAGTCTAGTAGGCCCAAGACCAGAAAGACACAAATTTGTTACTGAATTTTGCCTGCAACTTCCCGATTATCCGTGCAGAATGAATGTGAAGCCCGGTATTACTGGATATGCCCAAATAAAAGGAACTTACCGTACCCCACCAGCTGAAAAGTTACACTATGACAAGTGGTACATAGAAAACTACTCCATCTGGTTGGACATTAAAATCCTTTGTAAAACGGCTCTAGTGGTGGTCAACCTTGATAAAGCAAGAGGTGTTTAAGGAAGTGCTTGGACGGTTCTTTTGCTTCCATTAAGGGGTTAATTCAACGTGGTTGTTCGTTATAAAGGTTTTTAATGGTGTCCGTTTATTAGTGGTGCTCAGTGACATTACTGCTGCCATACCTACTCCTCTACCAAGCACCACTTTCTTTGCT